>NZ_BADI01000508.1:0-42341 GCF_000333555.1 Herbaspirillum sp. B65
GCACTGGGCATGGATGTGCTGGGGGTGGAATTTGCCGCGCATATCGCGCAACAAGCCACGGCCAGCGGCATCCCGACCATCGGCAAGTTCTTCGAACGTGATCTGGCCAAGGAGATCCTGGCCTCGCAGGGACCGGCACGCGTGATCACGGCCAACAATGTGTTTGCCAATATCGATGATCTGGGCTCCTGGGTCGACGGCATCAACACCTTGCTGGCCGAGGATGGGGTATTCATCTTCGAGAGCTATTACCTGGCCGACCTGATCGAGAACATGGTGTTCGATTTCCTCTATCACGAACACCTGTCATCGTTCTCGGTGCGCCCCATCCAGGCGCTGTTCGAACGGGTCGGGCTGGAACTGACCGCCATCGAACGCGTGGCCACCAAGGGTGGTTCGCTACGCTATTTCGTCCAGCGCCCCAATGGCCCGATACAAAAAGACGGCTCGGTTCAGCAGTTGCTGGATGAGGAACAAAGCAAGGGCATCTACCGCAAGGAAACTTATGTTGCCTACGCGGCCAAGATCGACAGCTTGAAGCAGCAGACCCTCTCCTTCCTGCGCCAGGCCAAGGCCGAGAACAAGACCGTGGCGGGCTTCGGCGCCTCCATCACCGGCACCACGCTGATCTACCATTTCGAGCTGGGGCAATACCTCGACTATCTGGTCGATGACAACCAGGCCAAGCAGGGACGATATAGCCCTGGCTGGCATCTGCCGGTGCTGCCGTCCTCAGCGATCTATGAGCGCAAGCCAGATTACGTGCTGGTGCTGGCATGGCGTTTCGCCGATCCTTTCATCCAGAAACATCAGGCTTACCTCGACCAGGGAGGGCATTTCATCGTGCCCGTCCCCACCTTCAGAATCGTCTGAAATGGGTGAATCACATTACCTGGTCGTCGGCGGCAGCAAAGGGACCGGCCTGGCATTGGTAGAACACCTGCTGGCAGACGGGCAGCGCGTCTCGGTGCTGGCGCGCAGCGCTTGCGCACTGCCGCCGTCACCGCTGCTGACATGGCTGCCGGTGGATGTGACCGATACCGTCGCCTTGCATACAGTTCTGGACGCGTGCGTAGCCGGCCAGGGCAAGATCGATAGTGCCGTCTTCATGCAGCGCCACCGGGCCCGTGACGATGCCTTCGAAACCGACCTGGCAGTGGCACTCACAGCCACCCGCGCCACCATTGACCATCTGGTTGCACAGAAGCATTTCAGCGGTAGCGTGCAAGGCAATGGCATCGTCATGGTCAGTTCGATTGCGGACCACTACATCGCCCCTGAGCAGGATCTGGGCTATCACGTCAGCAAGGCCGGACTGGTACAACTGGCTCGCTTTTATGCCTTGCAGTTGGGGCCGCTGGGGTTGCGTGTCAATGTCGTGTCGCCCTGCGTGGTCATCAAGGAAGCAGCCCAGGAGTATTACCGCCAGAACAGCTGGATCACGGACCGCTTCGAACACTTCATACCGTTACGTCGTGCTGGCTCCTCGCAAGACATCATCAACGCCATCCTGTTCCTGACCGGGGCGCAGAGTAGCTATATCACCGGCCAGAACATCGTGGTCGATGGCGGCCTGACCTTGCGCAGCCATGAATCGATCATCAGGGATTTCCCTCAACACTGACAGCAGCATCAGCACACAGAAGCCGCCCGGCAATGGACCGGATGAGGCAAGGCATCGGAGGATCAATTGGACAGTTCGTCTACCACTGACATCGCAGAAATCAATAAGGCCAGGGCCTTGGCAGGCAAGGACGCGCGCATCGTCTTCGTCGCGGGCAACTTCAACACCGTGCACCCCGGCCACTTGCGCTTGCTCAAGTTCGCCTCCGAGTGCGGTGATTTTCTGGTCGTCGGCGTAGCGGGCGACCATGTTCCCGGTGCTCTGCTTCCGGCCCAACTACGTTTTGACGGCATTACCGCAATCAGTTTCGTCGATCATGCCTTCGTGATGACCTCGTCGCCCGAAGAGATCATTCGTGCGCTCAAACCCAGCATCGTGGTCAAGGGTGACGAACATGAAACCCGATTCAATCCGGAACAAGCTGCCGTGGATGAATATGGCGGCAAGCTCATGTTCAGTTCCGGCGAGATGCGCTTTTCCTCGATTGATCTGCTCAAGCGCGACATCCTGGAGCCCAACCTGTCTTCCATCGTGTTGCCGCGCGATTATCCTGAACGTCATGCGTTGACGATGAAGGATTTGCGCCAGACCATGGAAAAATTCAAAGGCCTGCGGGTGGCGGTGCTGGGCGACCTGATCGTGGATGAATATGTCAGTTGCGAAGCGCTGGGCATGTCGCAGGAAGATCCGACCCTGGTGGTTACCCCGATTCTGCAGGAACGTTTCATCGGCGGCGCCGGTATCGTGGCCTCACATGCCCGCACGCTCGGGGCGCAGGTCAATTACTTCTCGGTAGCAGGCAAGGATGCCGCCGCCGACTTCGCTCGCGAAAAACTCAGCGAATATAAAGTCACGGCCACCATCTTCGAGGATGAGAGTCGCCCGACTACGCTCAAGCAACGCTTCCGCGCTGCCGGCAAAACCCTGCTGCGCGTGAGTCACCTGCGCCAGCACGACATTGAACAGCGTCTGGCCCAACGCTTCGTCGATGCGGTCAAGGCCAAGCTGGATGCCTGCGACCTGGTGATTTTTTCCGATTTCAATTACGGCTGTCTGCCACAGGTGGTGGTGGACCAACTGGTTGCTGCCTGCACCGAACGCGGGATTCCCTTTGTCGCCGACAGCCAGTCATCGTCGCAGATGGGCGATGTCTCCCGCTTCAAGGGTGCCATGCTGCTCACCCCAACCGAACGCGAAGCACGATTGGCCGTGCGGGACTACAGTTCCGGTCTGGTCGTCCTGGCCGAGAAACTGCGCCAACGTTCGCAGGCAGAAAACATCATCCTGACCCTGGGAGCGGAAGGTATCCTGGCGCACGCCCAGTCGGAAGGCGAGTTGGCTTGGCTCACCGACCGCTTGCCGGCCTTCAACAGTTCGCCCAAGGACACCGCCGGTGCCGGCGACAGCTTCCTCACCTGCACCTCGATGGCCATGACGGTGGGCGCAGACATCTGGCAGAGCATGTATCTGGGATCGATTGCCGCTGCCTGCCAGGTCAGTCGCGTCGGCAATATTCCTTTGTCGGCAAGTGATCTGATGCAGGAGTTGGCTGACCAGCTTTGAAGCATCGGGTGATAAGGCTTTGGCGTGCACCTTATACCCTATCAGCGCTGGATCTTGTCAGCCGGCCATGACCCGTAATCTCGGTACCGTCGATACCTGACTTGGGCGTACATCGGCCTTGAAGCGCTGGACGGCCAGAAAGTCGACGATTTCGCGAGCAACGATTTCCTTATCGTTATCAAGCGTAATCATGTGGTAACTATTCTGCAGAATGACTTTCTTGCGGCACTGAGCACCAATCTTTGCCTCTACCAGATCGGCACTTTTGCGGCTGGCTACATCGTCTTGGGCAGCATGAACGATCAGCGTCGGCGTTCTTACGTCGCCCAGATGACGGTCATCGAGATGCTCTCCAGGTTGATCAGTGTACGCGGCGCCACACGCTATCTGCTCAGTGACAACGGCCCGGAATTTTTCAGTGCTGCCTTGCTTAAATGGGTGAAGGGACAAGGGATAGAATGCGCCCTGGTTGATCCGGGCCAGCCCTGGCAGAATGGGACAACAGAAAGCTTCGACGGCAAATTCCGTCACGAATGCCTGACCATGGACTACTTTACTTCACCAAGAGTAGGTAGGGGACCATCACCATCAACCCAGATGTTCTGACTAACGTCGCCGCCGGTACTGGTGTGTTACTGGATCAATGTCCAGCCCTAACTGGTATCCGATGCCCTGTAAGAGCAGGTTTTGCCCCTCTCCGCGAATGCCAAAGGTCTCGCATCTTGCCTTAAAAAGGAAATCCGAATAGGCAACAGCTAAAGCTGCTGCTACCCGAGAGGCATCTGCACATACATCGAGTTTTACTTCACTCCACTGTTGCACCAGACGGGAGCTTTCGAACTCATGCTCTGGGTCATAGAACACCGAAATGATGAGTTGGTCTTGGTGCGTGACAGCGACCATGCCTGAGGGCATCAATGCGTCGTGAACTTCACCTTCGCAAACCGTGGATCCAAACACGTGTGCGAACCATCCGCCCGGAAGGCTGGTTGGCAATACCAGTGTGGAACCCTCACGAGGCACCGGTTCTTCACTGGAAAACCTCTTGAAATCGTTTCTGAAGTCCTCGAGTGTAAAGACCAAGTGGCGAGTATCAAAGTCTCCTGGAGCTTTTGGATGGTGCTTGTTCTGAGCCATACGCCAGTGACAGAGCATCATCCCCACGGAGATCTTCTTTTGCCAAAGATGGAGTTCATCCAGCGACGCCTGCCCTTGCTTGACGCGATTCTCCAGTACGCCGAATGCGCCGTTGGCCGTCAGATCAGCTCGCGTGCGAAACTCTTTTATCACGGCCAGACTTTCCGGCCACCCCATTTCAATGTTCCGATAGTTGAGTTCGTAATCGTCGATCAACCAACGAGGAATTACGTGCTCACCGTTTTTGGTTTTCTTGACTGGCGCGCCAGTGAAGAGACACATCTCATCAAAATCATCACGCTCAAAGTCATCTTTACGCATTACCGAGGGAGTGGTCATATTCTTCCGTTCCTACATTCATTAACAACCAGTAGGCTGCTATGCCATGCAATAATTGCAGCCGCTCTATTTGTAGGGTTTCAGCTGCTTCACAATCTCGGCGAATTGAGACTTCCACTGGAGATGCCCCGACACTAGCTCGGTACAGTCGAAATTGAAGATCTTGTCGTGCTCCAGATGTATCGGCCAATACCCAATCGGCTTGCTCTGCAAGCCATTAGCACCCTGATATAGATATCGAAGTACGGTGTCTTCGCTAGAGTGACAGTTGTATATCTTTCCCTTTACTGCTCGCGCCGCCTGCTCCCAACCTTCATCATCTTTCTCGCCTCCACCAACCGCCCCACCCAGGAGATAGACATTTTCGATGCGTGGCTTGTCCTGAGTCGCGAGAGCCTTCAACGTAAAATACACCGCCCGAGCGCCAAGTGAGTGACCTGCCAAGGTAAACTTCCAACCGGGTGTCCGAGCGATCGCATCAGCCAGCATGACCCCGGTCATTTGGGCTTTTACCATGGTCCGGTGCCAGGGATTTGCCACTAGATCCGTCAAGCTGTTGAGAATAGAAAACGGCGCTATTTTCTTTCCTGCCGTCTTCAACGCCTGCTTGGCTAAACCTTTGGCAAACTCAAGACCTGCTGCCTTCGGTGCAATAGCGACAAGCTGCCCTAGCTTGCGTAATGCATGGGCCTCCCAATCAGTGTGATACCAACTATTTTTGGGGAAAACCATCTGAAGCTGCTCTCTCCAATCGTCAACGTTACTCTCGCCCTGAGATAGAAAACCATTTAAGACAATGATGGCGTGCTTGTTCCCATATTGGATCCGACTAATATCGAAATGCCCTACCTGGCCAAAATAACTGTTGCTCACCACTGCACCTTGATAAGCACCCAAGGCAGCCCCGGCCGCCGAGACAATAATGGTCCCTCCAGCCATCGTTCCTCCACCAATCGCAGCCAATGATGCACTGGTCAACGCCGCGCCCGAAAGGCTACTAATCGCAGTCCCGGTTCCAGCAGCACCAAGTAGACCCGCGCTGCCCAAAGCACTTGCCAGCGCTGGCCCTGCTGCCAATACGGCTGGGGTGAAGACAGCAATGCCACCAGCGACGCCCACCCCAATCTTGGCAGCTCTCGCGACGTTGATAGAACGACGTTCGAATATCTTTTTATATTCGTTGATGTCATTCAATTTGACATTCAAAGACTCGAACGCAGCAATGGCACCGTTATGTTCGGCACATAGATGATCGCTGCTTTCCGAAGAGCTACGCGCCATGTTCTGACAACCCGGCACACGACATTCAATCGAACGATCGCAACAAGTTCCACATTCGTAGACATTGCGACTAATAACATTTCTCTCAGAAAGAAAGTGGTGCGTTTTTTTATAACACCAGGAGCAATAGCGATTATCCAAGCTGGTCATATTTATTCTGCTTCTTATCTATCAAGCATCCCTCGCGCCCCGTGAGGCCCATCTTTTCGCAACCGTTGATGAGACCCAATTCAAGGCACTTTCGGAATTCGAAACCGTATCGCTTGTATTGAGCTTAAGTTCCCTTGTATCACTTTGCGTCTTGTGATTCCCCAGGCCCCTATTTACTCATATTGAGTCTTGGTTAAGCGTCATTATTATGATTGAAAATTAAGTCGAATTGCCAGGACCATGTTGAGGATTGAACGTGTAGCAGCGAATAAGCCTGTGTGGGGGCATCCCCACACTGCCCGCAATTTCGGTCCGGTTTTAGCTTCTCAAGAACGATAGGGAGAGCGTTTAACGCCGCTTTAGCATTGCGACCTAGGTAGATATCAGCATCCTCGCTTGGTCCGAGTTCCCTGTGAAAATGACGGCCATGAGGGCGTTTATTGGCTTCCCATAGAGAAATGAAGAACAAAAGATCACACCATGGTCAGGAATTGATATCGCGCAAAGTATCCATCTCACAACGCCCCCATACTGTTTCCCAGCAGAATGCGTTGCTGTTTTTACAATTTTGTATCTGGCGTGGCGCTGGATTGGTAGAGAAGGGCCGCTCGGCTACTTCCATCCGCTTTGGGCGTGCAAGCCTATTTTTGCCGCAGTGAATAGGAAACATAACGCTGCCAAATGGCAAATTTATGCTTCACTTTTCAGATGGAGTAAGGAAGTCGATAAGAAGTGGCGCGGCTGGCGGGGATCGAACCCACGACCCTTGGCTTCGGAGGCCAATACTCTATCCACTGAGCTACAGCCGCGCTGATGGGGAGAACCCCGGAAAGGCCTGAAGGATACCGTCTTTCCAGCGGGACGTCCATGGTGGCGGCGGTTTTTCCGTGTCAAACGGAAAGCATTGTGACTATAATCAAGAGTTCGGCGAGAGAGCGCAATGAAAGCCCTGCCTGATCCTAGTCCACGCAATGCCAGGCGATAAGGCGATACAAAGGGAACCGACGTTTTCCGCCCCAATTTCGAGGAATCATTACGGAGGGACGCCAATGAGCTCAGCTCAGCATGAACACGAGTCAGCAATCAGGACTCCCAAACAATTGATCGCAGCCGTGGTCGCAGGTTTTATGGTCCCCATCGTGTGCATCGTGCTGCTGGTGCAGTACGTGACCAATGGCCAGAAAACCGGGGCCGGCTCCGATAGCCAGACGCCCGAGATGATCGCGGCCCGCATCAAACCCGTCTCCGACGAAGGCTTCACCTTCCGTGATGCCGCCGGTCCCAAGCAACTGCTCTCCGGTGAAGAAGTCTACAAGACCACCTGCGCCACCTGCCATGGCGCTGGCCTAGCCGGCGCCCCCAAGGTGGGCGACGCTGCTGCCTGGCAGGCGCGCATCGCGCAAGGCTATGACACCCTGGTCTCGCACGCCATCAACGGCCTGCGCGCCATGCCGGCCAAGGGCGGCAACCCGGACCTGGACGATGTGGAGATCCAGCGCACCGTGGCCTACATGGCCAACCAGTCCGGCGCCTCCTTCAAGGAACCGGAAGCCAAGGCCCCTGCTGCCGCCGACGCCGCAGCCAAGTAATCGCTGCCATTGCTGGGCCGGTTGTTCTGGCACGGACAAAAAAATCCCCGAATCGGATTCGGGGATTTTTCATTTCTGGCCTCTGGCCTGGCTTCTGGCGACACGCAACTCAATAACGCTGCGGCGGGGGATAAGCGCCCGGCGCATAGCCACCCGGAGGCTGCTGGGCCGGCGCTGCCGCCTGTTGCTCGGCCACGAAGATTTCCACGCGACGGTTCTTGGCTCGGTTGGCGTCGCTGGTGTTGGGCACCAGCGGTTCATGCGAGCCACGACCCATGATGGTGAAGCGGTTGGCGGCCACGCCGCGCGAGGTCAGGTAATCGCGGGTGCGGGCGGCACGCTCTTGCGACAGCGGGTCGTTGATCGCATCGCTGCCGGTATTGTCGGTGTGGCCCACGATGGTGACGGTGGTGGCCGGATTCTCCACCAAGGTGGCGGCGAAGCGGTCCAGCACCGGTCGCATTTCCGGCTTGATGTCGGCACGCCCCGTATCGAAGGAAATGTCGCTGGGGATTTCCAGCTTCAGGCGGTTGTCGGCGGTCTGAGTGACTTGCACGCCCGTGCCTTGGGTAGCCTGTTCCATGGCGCGCTTCTGGTTTTCCATCCGGTTGGACCAGATGTTGCCGGCCACCGCGCCAATGGCGCCGCCGATGGCCGCACCACCCAGTGCGCGGCCGCCACCGCCGCCACCGGTGGCCGCACCGATGATGCCGCCGATACCGGCACCGATACCGGCGCCAGTGGCCGTGCCGCGTTGCGTCGGGCTCATGTCGGCACAGCCGGAGAGCGCCAGTACGCCGGCGATCGCTGCAATGGAGAGTTTTTTCATGTCATGTCCTTTCTTGCCTTGTCAGTCTTGTTGTCCAGGCCATGGGCCGGTGTCCTTGAGAACGCGATCTGGCCAATATGTTCCTGTCGCGCTTGGTCGATATGCAACAAAGGCACCCGGAACCCGGATGCCTTTGCAGAAAACTTCATACGATCCCATCGGCGGCCGCGCCAGCCCCCATCAGTCGGGGGGCAGCGAATTTTCCTTCATATCCACCTCTTCCGGCGCGTTACCACGCTGGCTGAAGTAGTACGCCAGCCCACCCACCGCCGCCATCACGCCACCCAACAGCATGGGCTTGCGCAACCAGCGGCGCGACAGCAGCGAGGCGCCCGTCATCAGCAGCGGCATGACCGTCTGCAGATTGACGCTGCCCAGGCCGCCGGCGCTGATGGACTTGATCGACTGCACCGTCTTGCCGCCACCGAACAGCGAGACCGCAAAATGGCCCACGCGGCTCAAGGCGCCCTTGGCCAGCGACTCGGCGCTGAGGTTCTCGCGCACCACTTCGCGCGCTTCCATCACGCCCAGCCGGTACAGCGCACCTTGCGCCAGCACCTTGCGCTTGCGTTCCTCGTGGGTCATGCCGTGATCCGGGTCTGTCATGCGATCCTCACTGAAATTGTCCATCACAACAGCGCATCGCGGTCCTTGCGCAGCTCACCCATGGTCTGCGGCAGCGACAGCTTGCCTTGCAGCAGTACCGAGCGGGCGTACCACACCAGTCCTGCCGTGGCCACGCTGAAGATGAAACCCAGCAAGGCCAGGATCTTCCAGCCCCAGGTATCCCAGGCCAGCATGACGATCAACACCGACCAGAAGGCGATGGCAAACCACAGCGCCACCGCTGCCAGCACGAAGATGACGGCAAATCGAACCAGGTTGGCACCGATCTCCGACATCTCCAGCGAGGCCAGCTCGATGCGGCTGATGATCAGGCCCAGCAGGTTCTTGGCCAGGCCCAGCAGGCCCGCCGTCAAGCCCGGATTGGCGTGGGCGGCAGGCGCGGCCTGGTCTTGCTTGCGGGAAGTCGCCATCGACGCGGCGCTTACTTGCTGCGGCCGATGACCAGGCCCACCAGCAGGCCCAGGCCGGCCGAGATGGCCACGGCGCGCCACGGGTTTTCGTGGACGTAGTCGTCGGTCTTGGCGGCCACTTCCTTGCCCTTTTCGATGGCGGCAGCCTGGGCGCTCTGGGCGGCTTCGGCCGCGGCTTCCAGCAGGGTCAGGCCGCGTGCGCGCAGCTCATCGGCCTTTTCACCGGTGGCAGCGGCGGCTTCGGCGAACAATGCCTGGGCGTCCTTGACCAGAGTCTTCATATCGTTGCGAACGGTCTTCAGTGCGGGGGATTGGGGCATTTAAATTCTCCTTTTTGCCGATGATGAAAAAGACAAGCAAGTCGCCACTCCCTGAACGCAGCCCAGCGCGCTGGCTGGTCTTTGCTGCGTTGCGACGACTTTTTGATTCTACAGAGTCCGCCGCCAGGCGGATAGCGCAATGCAGCCGTGCTGCAAGGGCTTTGCAGCTAGCTTGCGCCAGCGCAAAGAGGGTTCGATGACGCTCCCGGCCTTAGGTTCCAGCCGATCAGAAGCGGGTTTCGCGCGCTGCCCTCAGGAAACTGTCGAGAATGGGCGTGCAATCGAGCAGTTCGGCGCCGCCGGCGCGGTGGAATTCCGGGTGCCATTGCAGGCCCATCACGAAGGGCGCCTTGCGATAGCGGATGGCTTCCACGATCTGGTCCGGGCCCGACACCGCCTCCACCGACAAGTCCCGCCCCAGGTCGCGCACGGCCTGGTGGTGGATGGAATTGACCATGGCATTCTCAGTCTTGACCATGCCCGCCAGCGACGAACCCTGCGGGAAATGCAGCGCGTGGTAATTGCTGTCGTATTGCTCGTTGACGTGCGGGATGGCGGTGGGCACATCGGTGGCGATGTCCTGGTAGAGCGTACCACCGAAGGCCACGTTGATCAGTTGGCAGCCGCGGCAGATGCCCAGCACCGGCTTGCCGGCCTCGATGAATTCGTGCAGCAGTTCCAGTTCATACATGTCGCGCACGCGGTCGCCGCTCCATTCGGGACGGGTGGCGGCCTGCGCATAGCTCTGCGGCGAAACGTCGGCCCCGCCCTGCAGCACCAGGCCATCGAGATGCTTGGCATAGTCGCGCAAACGGATATTGCTGGGGTGGACCAGGCCATTGGTATTGACGGTGGGGATCATGAACACCAGCACGTCGCGCGACATGACCCATTGCGCAATCGATTCTTCCAGGTATTGCAGGGTCTTGCTGCGCAAGCCCTTGGCCCCGCTTTCCGGGTGGAAGATGCGGGCCGACACGCCGATCTTCAGGGTGCGTTGCATGACCCGACGCCCGGCCTTGTCAGACATCTGACGTAAGCGCGCAGTGAGGAAGCGCCAGGTCTGCGCCCAGGGGGCGTCGCCGGCATGATGCGGCGGCGGGGGCAGCGAGGAATACGGGCTTTGCTGTGCCTGAGGGGAGGCCTGTGCATGGGCCTGTGCCTGGGTGGCTTCGGCAGCCGGCTGGGCGCCGGGACCAGGCTGCACCGGAGCGGCAGCGGAGGCGGCAACCACCGGGGTCACAGCATGGTCAGCACTGGCCTGCGGCTGCACCGGATTCTGGGAGGCCGCTGGCGCCCCGGAGGCGTCGGCCGATACGGGCTTGGCCGCGCCCGAGGCGGTACTCGTCGGGGTGCGGTCTGGCGGCAGGTTGGCTTCGGAATCTTGGATGTCGGACATGGCTGCAATAAGTGAAGAGGATGGATGAACTGCGGCGAGTGTGAGCGTCGGCACGCAACTCGACAATGACGCGACGGGCCCAGGGAGTGGCTGAGTATAAGCGCATTGCCCAGCTTTGGACACCCGCCGCAGGGCCATGCAAGTAGCTCGATGGCGAGCAGTTTCATCCAAGCCGCCAGGACGCTTTCGTGGCACACTCCTTTGCCTTGCATAGGCAGACAACGCAAATGCCGCGCATGTTCCGCGCAATTTCACCGGGACGTGCGGCGGCCTGCGCCGCCATCACCACCATCACCCGTGCCGCCACCATGTCCAAGGTCCTGATCCTCTACGCCCATCCCGCCGCCGAGCTCTCGCGCACCAATCGCCTGATGCTGCAAGCTGCGGCCCGCCTGCCCGCGGTGCAGATCCACGATCTCTACGAACGCTACCCGGATTTCCATATCGACGTAGAACACGAACAGCAATTGCTCACCCAGGCCGAGCTGATCGTGATGCAGCATCCCATCCACTGGTACTCCATGCCGGCCCTGCAAAAGGAATGGCTGGACCGGGTGCTGGCGCGCGGCTGGGCCTTCGGCCACGACGGTCATGCCTTGCACGGCAAGCGCTTCTGGCTGGTGGCCTCCACCGGTGGCGAGGATGCCTCCTACCGTAGCGACGGTCGCCACGGCCATCCCTTCGCCGACTTCCTGCCGCCCTACCAGCAGACCGCGCGCCTGTGCGGCATGAGCTGGGTGGAACCGCTGATCCTGCATGGCGCCCATCATGTGCCACCGGTGGAGTTCCAGCACCACGTACAACGCTACCTGGAGGGCTTGCAGGCATGAGGCATGACTTCCACCAGCGCGCCGCGCGTCTCCCCTTCACCACTGGACTGAGCCATGGATGAACAACTGCTGATCGCCCTGGTCTACCTGCTCGCCGCAGTCGCGGCAGTCCCCATCGCCAAACGCCTGGGACTGGGCGCGGTGCTGGGCTACCTGCTGGCCGGCATCGTCATCGGGCCGTGGGGACTGGGCCTCATTACCGAGGTCAAGCACATCCTCGAATTCTCCGAGTTCGGCGTGGTGCTGCTGCTGTTCCTGATCGGCCTGGAACTGGACCCCAAGCGCCTGTGGGCCTTGCGCCGCTCCATCTTCGGTTGGGGCAGCGTGCAGGTCGGCGCGGTCTCGCTGACACTGTTTGCTGCCGCACTGGCAGCGGGCGTACCCTGGCGCATCGGTCTGATTGCCGCGCTGGGCATGTCGCTGTCCTCCACCGCCATCGCCCTGGCCACGCTGGGCGAGCGCAAGCTCACGGCCACCCCGGCCGGTGCGGCGGGCTTCTCCATCCTGCTGTTCCAGGACATTGCCGCCATCCCGATGATGGCGGCCGTACCGCTACTGGGCGTGGCCGCCAGCCAGGGCAGTGGCCAGGGCTGGCTCCATGCGGGCCAGGTAGCGCTGGTGATTGCCTTGCTGATCTTCGGTGGCCGCGTACTGATGCGCCCCATCCTGCGCATCATCGCCAAGACCGACATGCGCGAAATCTTCACCGCCTTCGCGCTGCTGCTGGTCATTTCCACCTGCCTGCTGATGCAATCGGTAGGCATGTCGATGGCCCTGGGCACCTTCCTGGCCGGGGTGCTGCTGGCCGATTCCGAATATCGCCACGCCCTGGAAAGCGACCTGGAACCCTTCAAGGGCCTGCTGCTGGGATTGTTCTTCATTGCCGTGGGCATGTCGGTGGACTTCGGCGTATTCCTGGCGCAGCCGTGGCGCATCATCGGGCTGGTGATCGGATTTTTGGCCATCAAGACCACCGTGATGTGGTTCCTCGGCCGCTGCTTCGGCATCCCGCGCGGGCAGCAATTGTTCTTCGCCTTCCTGCTCTCCCAAGGCGGGGAATTCGCCTTCATCGTCTTCGGCGCGGCGGTCACAGCCAAGGTCTTGACGCCCGAAATCTCTTCCCTGCTGGTGGTGGTCGTGGCCCTGTCGATGCTGGTCACGCCGCTGCTGTTGCTGGTGCATGACCGCCTGCTGGTGCGCTGGCTGGAAGGCGGCAAGCGCCGGCCGGAAGACCGGATCGGCCCGCAGGACAATGCCGTGATCATCGCCGGCTTCGGCCGCTTCGGCCAGATCATCGGGCGCCTGCTGGCGGCCAACGACATCAGTGCCACCGTGCTGGATCACGATCCTGACCAGATCGATTTCCTGCGCAAGTTCGGCTTCAAGGTGTTCTATGGCGACGCCACCCGCATCGACCTGTTGCGCACGGCCGGAGCTGACAAGGCCCGCGTGCTGGTGATCGCCATCGATGATGCGCAAGCCGCGCTGGAGATGGTGGACAAGGTACGCGAGGAATTCCCGCACCTGCAGATCGCCGCACGCGCCCGCAATGTCACGCACTACTACGACCTGATGGACCGTGGCGTGACGATACTGGAACGCGAGACCTTCGAAAGCGCCCTGCACATGGGGCGCCAGGTCTTGCAGCAACTGGACTTCGGCGCCTATCGGGCGCGCGAGGCGGCCATGAAATTCCGCGCCCACAATCTCAAGACGCTGGCCGCGCTCTACCCGCACTACAAGGACCAGGCGCAGATGGTATCGATGGCGGTGCAGGCACGCGAAGAATTGCAGGCCATGTTCGCCGGCGACCGCGAAGCCATGCAGCGCGATCATGCCCATGACCAGTGGCGTGGCGAGCCACCACCGTCCTCACCCACATCTGCACCACCGACGACAGAATAAAAAAAGGCCGGACACGCTTGCGCATATCCGGCCAAATCCCTCACTGCTTACTGCTTACCACTTACTACTCACTGCTTACTACTCACCGGTACTACTCACTGCTAAACCTTGCTCGACGGGACTGAGGCGTCGATCATTCAGCTCAATTCAGCGCCAGCGGCACGAAGATCTTTTCGTCACCACGTTCCACCAGCAGCGCCACGTTCTTGCCGGCCTCGCTGGCCAGCTTGCGCAACTGGGCCACGCTGGTCACGGGTGTGCCATTGAGTGCCAGGATCACATCGCCGCTCTGGATGCCAGCCACGGCTGCCGGACCACTGGCGTCTTCCACCAGCAAGCCTTTCTGACCACCCAACTGGGCTTGTTCATCCTTGTTCAGCGGGCGCACTGCCAGCCCCAGACGGCCCTGGTCATCGGACTTGCCCGTCTTGGCATCACTCTTGGCCTGCTTCATCTCACCCACGGTGACATTGATGGTGCGCACCTTGCCAGCGCGCATGACTTGCATCGGCTTGGTACTGCCCGGTGCCGTATCACCCACCAGCGTGGGCAGGTCCACCGAGTGGTCGATGGCGTGGCCGTCGAAACTCAGGATCACGTCACCAGCTTCCAGGCCGGCCTTGTCTGCCGGGCTGCCCTTTTCCACCGAGCTGACGAGCGCACCTTCGGCCTTCTTCAACCCGAAGGATTCGGACAAGGCCTGGTTCAAGTCCTGCACCGAGACACCCAGGCGACCACGGGTCACCTTGCCATGCGTGACCAGTTGCTGCTCCACCTTCATGGCCACATCGATCGGAATCGAGAACGACAGGCCCTGGAAGCCACCGGTCTGGCTATAGATCTGCGAATTGATGCCGATCACCTGACCATTCAGATCGAACAGCGGACCACCGGAGTTACCGGGGTTGACCGCCACGTCGGTCTGGATGAAGGGCACATAGTTGTCGTCTGGCAGGCTGCGCGACTTGGCGCTGACGATACCGGCCGTGGCCGTGTTGTCGAAGCCGTAGGGCGAACCGATGGCCAGTACCGGCTGGCCGACCTTGACCTTGGAAGGATCGCCGATCTGCACCGTCGGCAGGTTCTTGGCATCGATGCGGATGACGGCGATGTCACTCTGCTTGTCGATACCCAGCACCTTGGCCTTGAACTCGCGGCGGTCGGTCAGCTTGACCACCACTTCCTGGGCACCGTCGACCACGTGGGCGTTGGTCAGGATCAGGCCATCGGGCGAGATGATGAAACCGGAACCGAGGCCATGCATGATGCGCGGCTGCTGCGGCATCTGCAGTTGCGGACCGAAATGTTTGAAGAATTCGAAGAAGGGATCGTTGGGATCCATGCCGTTGTCGTCGTCATCGGCCACCTTGCGGGCCTTGCCGGTGACGCTGATGTTGACCACGGCCGGGCCGTAGCGCTGCACGATGCCCGAGAAATCGGTCGCCGCCGCCACCACCGGTCCGGCCGGGGCAGTGGGCGCGGAGTTGGACGCCACCAGCGGGGCGTTGAGCGCGGCCGCGTGCGCCGACGGCAGGTCGGCACCGCGAAAATAGACATAGCTGCCGCCGACCACTGCGGCAATCATGACAGCCAAAGTGTTACGAACAAAAATGATGCGACGGCTCATCTTTTTCTCCTTGATCGAACGGGATATCGATAGTCGGGGCCCTGTTGCAGCGCTTGCGCGGCTTGTTGGCCTCAACCGTTGGAGTGAAGATTAAGCAGTGAAAATTAAGACAAACTTAAGGCAAAAAAAAGAAGCACTTAGCCAGGATTAATCCCGTCCGGACTGGCGTGAGGCGGCCAGCAAGGGGAATTCCACCCTGGCCTGCAAGCCATGACCGGTATTGCGCAAGCTCACCGGCACCCGATGCAGGTCGGCGATCTGGCGCACGATGGCCAGCCCCAGGCCACTGCCGAAGGCGGCGCGCGAGCCGCCCTGGTCGTGCCCACGCTGGGCCCGATAGAAGCGGTCGAACACGCGCGGCAGCTCGCTCTCGGCAATGCCCGGCCCGCTATCCTGGATCACCACCGTGCAAGCGCCCGTGGTGGACAAATCGAATCCCACATCGACCACACCGCCTGCCGGCGTATAGCGCAAGGCATTGTCCACCAGGTTGTTGAAGAGGATGCGCAGGGCATCGGCATTGCCCTGCACGCGCAGCGGGCGGCCATCATCGCCCTGGTCCGACAGCCCCAGATCGATACTTCCATGCTCGGCCACTGACGACAGATCGCCCACCACGCTGCCCAGCAGCGCGCGCAGATCGACCTCCGCAAAGCTCATGGCATCGGGTTCCTGACGGGCCAGCGTGAGCAGTTGGTGCACCAGATGGGTGGCGCGTTCCAGCCCGCTCTTGAGATCGGCAAAGGCGGCCCGGCGCTCGACGTCATCGGTAGCGCGTTCGGCCAGTTGCGCCTGCAACCGCAATGCAGTGAGCGGCGTACGCAATTCATGCGCGGCATCGGCCACGAAGGCGCGCTGGGTTTCGGTGGAATGCTTCAGGCGCGCCAGCAGGTCATTCAAGGCGTGGGTGAGGGGCTGGATTTCCTGCGGCATTCCCACATCCGACAGGGGTTGCAGCGAATTCATGTCACGCGCGGCCACTTCGGCGGCGGCCTTGCGCACCGGCGCCAGGCCGCGGCTGACTGCCACCCAGGACAGCACACCGATCAGGGGGAACAGCAGCAGCAAAGGCACCACCGTCTTGACCGCCATCTGCGCCGCAATTTCATCGCGCGCGCTCTGCGGCTGCGCCACCTGCACCACGGTACTGCCGATCTGGGCGCTGTAGACGCGCCACATGCCATTGGGGCCGCTGACATTGGCAAAGCCCAGTTCAGCCTGGCGCGGCATGGCGCCGCGCGCGTGCGAGTGATAGATGACCGCACCGCGGCTATCCCAGATCTGCATCATGATCTCGTCTTCCAGCTCCGGGAATTGCTGCCCCGGCGAGATCGGCGAGAAGGCCTGGCGGGGCAATGAAGCCGCGATCTGGCGCATCTGGTAATCGAATATCTGGTTGGCCTCGCCACGCGCCTGGAAGTACAGCGCCACACCGGCCAGCACGATGATGGAAAACAAGCCCAGGCCCAGCCACAACAGCAGCTTGTTGCGGATCGATTTCATGCCGGCACCAGGTAACCGACGCCGCGCACGTTCTTGATGAAGTCGCTGCCGACCTTCTTGCGCAGGGCATGGATGTGGACTTCGACGGCATTGCTCTCGATGCTGTCATCCCAGCCGTAGAGTTTTTCCTCCAGTTGCGCGCGCGAGAGCACTACCCCGGGTCGATCCATGAAGGCCTGCAGCAAGGCGAACTCGCGCGCCGACAGGTTGACCGGATTGCCGCCCACGGTGACCTCATGGGTGGCCGGATTCAACACCACCTCGCGCACCTGCACCAGGCTTTCGGCACGCCCGGCCTGGCGCCGCGAGAGGGCACGCATCCGGGCCGAGAGTTCTTCCAGATCGAACGGCTTGATGAGGTAATCGTCGGCCCCCGCATCCAGCCCGGCCACGCGATCTGCCACCGCATCGCGGGCAGTGGTGATGAGCACCGGGATGGTGTTGCCGCGTTCGCGCAAGGTACGCAACACCGCCAGTCCATCCTTCTGCGGCAGGCCCAGGTCCAGCAGCAGCATGGCATAGTCCTCGGTGCGCAAGGCCACGTCGGCCGACTTGCCATCCTGCACCCAATCGATGGTGAAGCCATCCTGGCGCAAACCCTTGCGCACCGCTTCACCCACCATGGGATCGTCTTCTACCAGCAATACGCGCATGTCACAGGCTCCTAGTGGGACTCAGAGAATCTTCGCCAGCAGGAACACCACCACCGAGATCAGGATGGTCGAGGCGAAGGGCAGCGAAAAGATGCGGCCGAACAGGCGGAAGCGCAAGTCTCCCGGCAGCCGGCCGATGCCCAGCTTTTCCAGCCAGGGCAGCAGCGTCGAGAACACGATGACGGCCAGGAAGATGACGATGATCCAGCGTATCAAGGGCGTCTCCTCAGAGCCTGTGGGTGCGGTCGTGGCGCAGCATCCGGGCCGGCCATTGGACATGCTTGCCGATGGCCAGCACCTTGAAGAGCTCGCCCATCTCGGCCGGGGAAATCAGTTTCTGCATCCCGTTGGCCAGCGGCAGGTAACGTGCGCTGTCCTCGGGCGAGGTGCGCAGAAGCAGCTCGCCGATGCCGGCATTGAGCAGGAAGGCGCCCTGGCTGGTATAGGCCAGCACCTCGGCGCCCTGCTCCACCGCGGCCACGGCCATGGCCGTGAAATCGACGTGGGCGGTGATGTCCTGCAAACCCGGCCAATAGAAGGGATCGGTGTGGGCGTGATGACGGTAGTGGCACATCAGCGTGCCCTGGTCGCGGTCGTGCAGATAGTATTCCGCGGCGGGGAATCCGTAATCTGGAAGGATCGCCAGCGCCCCCCGACCATTGGCCACCATGCGACCCAGCGTGCGCATGAAACCGATGGCCACCGGCGACAGTTCGGTGAGATAGCCCGGCGGCAAGTCCTCGGCATCGGGAATCTGCCCCAGTGGCAACTCGGCCACGGCGCGATCCTCGAACCGCAGCTGCCCTGCGCCATCCAGCGCCACGCCGCGTTCCAGCCAGCCCTCGGCGGCCTTCACGGCCAAGCGCACCGGCATGGCGTCCAGCACTTCATTGCCCACCACCACGCCGGAAAAAGTTTCCGGCAAGGCATCGAGCCACTGCACTTTCGGCGCGAAGGCCGCCAGGGTTTCCTGTTGCCGCGCGCGCAGTTGCGCCGAGATTTCCACGATGAAATAAGTCTCGGGCAAGGCATCGCGCGCCTGCAATTCGGTGAGGATGTCATGCGCCAGCTTGCCGGTGCCGGCGCCAAACTCCAGCAACACATTGGCCACCTGGGGACTGGCGGCGATCACTTCGGCGGCCAGGTGGGCCAGCGTGGCGCCATACAAGGGCGAGATTTCCGGCGCGGTTGTAAAATCCCCTTCTTTGCCCAGTTTGGCCGAACCGCCGCTGTAGTAGCCCACTTGCGGCGCATACAGGGCCAGTTCCATGTAACGTTCGAAGGAGATCCAGCCGCCGGCCGCGGCGATCTCGCCGGCGATCAGGTGCTGGAGGGTCTGCGAGGCGGCCTGTGCGTCCTCGCCTGGTTCGGGTAGTTGCAGTTGCATGGGCCGTATTGTATTGGAGTATTGGAAACCAGGAATATGACATCACCCTCTTCTGCAGGCGTTGTGCTGGTCACCGGCGCAGCACGCCGTATCGGTCGTCACATCGCACTGGCCCTGGCGCAAGCGGGCTGGGACGTGGCGGTCCACTACAACCGCTCGCGCCAGGAGGCCGAAGAGCTGGTACGCGAGATCGAAACCCTGGGCCGGCGCGCCCTGGCGGTGCAGGGCGAGCTGGGCGATCAAGCCCAGGTGCGTGCGCTGCTGCCGCAAGCCGCGCCGCTGGGACGCATTTCCTGCGTGGTCAACAACGCTTCGCTGTTCGATTACGATGACGCCGCCAGCTTCGGCAACGAGCGCCTGCTGCGCCACATGAGCGCCAATGTCGGCGCCCCGGTGCTGCTGGCGCAGGCCCTCTTCGAGATCACGCCGGCAGGTGAGCAAGCGGTGGTAGTGAACCTGCTGGACCAGAAACTGTACAATCCCAATCCCGACTTCCTGTCCTACACCCTTTCCAAGGCTGCCCTGCACAGCGCCACCACCCTGCTGGCGCAGGCATTGGCGCCCAAGGTGCGGGTGGTGGGCGTGGCGCCCGGGCTGACCATGGTCTCGGGTGACCAGACCGAGGAACAGTTCGGCAAAGCCCACACTGTCACGCCCCTGGGCCGTGGCAGTACGCCCGAGGACATCGCCGCCGCGGTCTGCTACGTCGCTTCGGCGCGGGCCGTGACGGGCACCACCCTGCTGGTCGATGGCGGCCAGCATTTGCTTCCCCTTTCGCGCGACGTCATGTTCGTGGCGAAATAACCTTTACTCTTTTGATCATGCTCTTCCTGTCCCATCCTTCCCTGCAAGATTGCCGCCGCCTGTTCCTGCGCAACTACGAGGTGTTCATCAACATCGGCGTGCACGAGTTCGAAAAGAAGGGTGAGCAGCGCATCCTGATCAACGTCGACCTCTACGTCCCGCTGGCCGAGACCACGCCCACCGCCGACCACCTGGACGAAGTGGTGGACTACGACTTCATCCGCTCCACCATCGCCGAACGCATGGCACGCGGCCACATCCATCTGCAGGAAACCCTGTGCGACGACGTGATGACGGCCATGCTGGCCCATCCCAAGGTGCGCGCGGTGCGGGTGTCGACCGAGAAGCCGGATGTGTACCCGGATTGTGATTCGGTGGGGGTGGAGACTTTCCGGATCAAGGCTTGATCTCCATTCGACAGATCACTCTGCCCGACTGGCCCCGCTTCATGCGGGGCTTTCTTTTTTCGAGATCTGGCCGAAGTTTTCCCCTTCCATCCTGCTACCAAGGTGGTAGCATGTTACGGTGTGTTGATGCGCATCATTGCCCTCTCCACACTACGGACTTTCTGGACTGCCCATCCTGCCGCGGAGACTCCCCTGCGTGCCTGGCACGCGCTGGCCAGCCGGGTGAACTGGAAAACGCCGGCCGATATCAAGGCGGCCTATCGCAATGCCAGTTTCATCAGAAACAACCGTGTGGTGTTCAACATCAAAGGCAACGACTACCGGCTGGTGGTCGCCGTGCGCTACGACAAGGAATTGATCTCCATCCGCTTCGTCGGCACGCATCGCCAATACGACGCCATCGATGTGGAAACGATTTGAAGGAAGTTCATATGCAACTCAAACTGATACGCACCCGCAAGGATTACCGCGCCGCACTGGCCGAAGCAGAAAGACTGTGGGATGCCCCTGCCCGCTCGGAGCAAGCCGATCAACTGGATGTACTCACCCTGCTGATCGCGCACTACGAGCGCGCACACTTTGCCATCGATGATCCTGACCCCATCGACTTCCTGCTGCACGTGATGCAAGCGCGCGGCATGACGCGCAAAGACCTGGAACCCTATCTGGGCCCACGTAGCCGCGTCTCCGACATCCTCAATCGGGTGCGTCCGCTGACCCTCGACATGATCCGCAAGCTCAGTGCAGGCCTGAATCTACCTGCTGACCTGCTGATCCAGCCCTATCCCGTGAGAACGGCCAGCAGCGAACTTCTGAGCGCCTGAAGCCCCCAAGAAAAATGCCGTTCAGTCTGCACCGAACGGCATTCATTTCTCCAAGACGCCCCAGCGTCTCTCCTGCTACATCCCCATATACCTTCCGGCCCGGTGATTCAAGGCAATCACCAGATTGGCCGTCACCGCCCCCAGGATCGAGGCCAGCAACACGCGCGGCGTCACCACGAACAGCGAGCACAGCACGATCACCACATCCACGCCCATCTGCAGCTTGCCGGCGCGCAGGCCGTAGCGGTCCTGCAGGAACAGCGTGACCACGTTGATGCCACCCAGGCTGGCGCCGTGACGGAACAGCATCACGAAGCCTACCCCCATGAGCAAGCCACCCAGCACGGCGCTGTAGAACAGGTCCAGCTTGGCATAGCCGATGAAATGCGGATGCATCAGCGAAAAGCCCGACACCAGCGCCACCGCGCAGAAGGTCTTGCCGGTGAAGCGCAAGCCCATGCGGCGAAAGGCGAAGTAGTAGAACGGGATGTTGATGGTAAAAAACACCACGCCAAACGGCAGGCCGGTGAGGTAATGCGTCAGGAAGGCCAGACCGGCCGTGCTGCCAGTCAATAGCCCCACCTGGCTATACATGTTCACCGCCAGCGAGACGAAGAGCGTACCGGCCACCAGGGCCAGCACGTCTTCATAGCTCTTGTGCCGCAGGTCGGCCGAGGGAAGTACGGCCTTGCTTGCCACTTCAGCCACGCAAAACCTCGGCCATGGTTTCGGCCACGCGTGCGACGTTGCTGTCGTTGAGGCCAGCCACGCAAATGCGGCCGGTGCCCACGGCATAGACGCCGAACTCTTCACGCAGGCGATCCACCTGGGCCGAGGACAGGCCGGTGTAGCCGAACATGCCGTTCTGACGCAGCAGGAAGGAAAAGTCCTGGTCCGGTACCGCGCTCTTCAATTGCGAGGCCAGCTTGACGCGCATGTCACGCACCCGCACGCGCATCTCTTCGACTTCGGCGCGCCATTGCGTGGCCAGCTTGTCGTCGCCCAGCACGTGCGCCACCAGCAATGCACCATTGCGGGCCGGGCTGGAATAGTTGCGACGCACGGTCAGCTTCAACTGGCCCAGGACGTTGGCGGCCTGGCCCGGCTGCGGGCAGAACACCGACAAGGCACCGATGCGCTCGCTGTAGAGCGAGAAGATCTTGGAGAAGGAGTTGGAGAGGAAGAACGGGATCTGGCGACGTACCGCTTCGCGCACCGGCCAGATATCTTCATCCAGGCTCTCGGCAAAGCCCTGGTAGGCCAGGTCGAAGAAGGGCAGCAGGCCGCGCTTTTCGACCACGGCGATGATCTCTTCCCACTGCGCGCGGGTCGGATCGACCCCGGTCGGGTTGTGGCAGCACGGGTGCAGCAGCAGTATCGCGCCCTTGGGCAGGGAGTCGAGCTTGGCCAGCATGGCCGGGAAGTCCAGGCCCTTGGTCTGGGCATCGTAGTAGGGATAACGCTCGGTCTTGAAGCCAGCGCCTTCGAAGATGCCGACGTGGTTGTCCCAGGTGGGATCCGGCAGCCAGATGGTGGGTTGCGGGAAGAAGCGCGCGATCAGGTCGGCGCCCACCTTCAAGGCCCCCGAACCACCCAGGGTCTGGACGATGGCCAGGTGCTCGGCCGATGGCAGATCGGCGCCGAAGAGCAGCTTGGCCACCGCCTGGCGATAGGCGGCATGGCCTTCCATGGGCAGGTAGACATAGGGCGCGCCGGCTTCGGCCACTGCCGCCGCAGCGGCGCGCACCGTGGGCAACACCGGTACCACGCCCCGGCCATCGGTGTAGATGCCGATGCTCAGGTTGACCTTGTTGCTGCGCTCATCGCGCTGGAATTGTTCCATCAGGCTCAGGATGGGATCGCCGGCATACGGCGGGAGATGCGAAAACATGTGGACCTCTTAGGATGGAGAAACGCCGCTGCCGGCGCAGTCGCGCTTTGCCGGCAAAACCGCAATGGTAGCGCGGCGCGGGGAAAATTTCCTGTCCCGCGTGCGCAGCTGTGGGATTTTAAATGCGCCACACCATGAGGCGTCCATGCCACGCTGACAGGCTGCCCGGCCACGCGAAAATGGCAGGAACCGGCGCTGCATGAGAAAATGCCGCTCCTCCGCCCGCACGCAGCCTCCCGTCCATCACCTGATTTTTGTTGATGTATGGCAATATTGCTGATCCGGCAGCAACAGCATACCGATTGAAGGAATTCCCCATGAACGACATTGCGGCCGCAGTGCAACTGTCCGACCTCGCCGAACTCGACGACCTGCCCACCCAGGGCGAGAGCGGCCAACCCGAAGTGAGCGCCCGCGGTTCGCGCCGCTTCGAGATCCTGGAAAAAGGCATCCGCCGCCTGACCGGCCGCGCCATCGCCGATTTCGACATGATCCGCGACGGCGACGTCATCATGGCCTGCATGTCGGGCGGCGCCGACAGCTACACCATGCTCGACACCCTGCGCTACCTGCAGACGGTGGCGCCGGTGAAGTTCGAGATCATCGCCGTGAACCTCGACCAGAAGCAGCCGGGCTTCCCCGAGCACATCCTGCCGGAGTATTTCGAGCGCATCGGCGTGCGCTACCGCATCGTCGAGGAAGACACCTACAGCATCGTCAAGGAAAAGATCGCCCCCGGCAAGACCACCTGCTCGCTGTGCTCGCGCCTGCGGCGTGGCATCCTGTACCGGGTAGCCAAGGAACTGGGCGCCACCAAGATCGCCCTGGGCCACCATCGCGACGACATCCTGCATACCTTCATGCTCAACATGTTCTACGGCGGCAAGATCAAGACCATGCCGCCCAAGCTGATCGCCGACGATGGCCAGAACGTGGTGATCCGCCCGCTGGCCTACGTGCGCGAACCCGACATCAAGAAGTACGCGGCGGCCATGCAATTCCCCATCATCCCCTGCAACCTGTGCGGCTCGCAGCCCAACCTGCAGCGTCAGGCCATGCGCGAAATGCTCAACCAGTGGGAAAAGACCAATCCCCTGTGGATCAAGAGCATGTTCACCGCCATGGCCAACATCGCGCCCTCGCACATGCTGGACCGCAGCCTGTTCGACTTCAGCAGCTTCAAGCCGGGTGCCGGCAAGGAAGCCACCGGCGACACCCTGTTCGACCGGGATGACAAGCTGGACCAGGGCCAGTCGGTGATCAACCTGCTCTGATTCCCGAAACCGGCTGCCACATTCTCGTCAAATCGAAAAACTTAGTCTGACGAGACACATCGTTTCACCTCAACAGTTCGAAAGCCCGCTTACAGCGGGGCTTTCGCGGCCCTGGATAGTCTTCAGGCACTGATGCAAAAGTAAATTTTTGTTGTCATATGGCTATAGTCTGGGATTGGGCATCAAATACCCTCCTCTTCCACGCTTGAAGGCGAAAACACGCATGTTCTAATCTGTCCCATCGCAGTGAAGCGCCGCGAGGCCACACCGCCAGGAAAGAAAAAACATAACCATGCAGTCGTGGTTTCGCAGGGAAGCGTGATCCCGACAGGAACATCAATCAGTTGGGCCGCCTGGTAACGCCATGTGAGTCAATGATCGACTTCGCGCCTCTGCCCCCGAACGACTCTCTGCCATACGTGTATGAGGCTGCCTGATGGCTAACTTTTGGCGCGACAAGCGCGTTTTCATCACCGGTCATACCGGCTTCAAGGGGAGCTGGCTGACCCTGTGGCTGCACCTGATGGGTGCCAGGGTGAGCGGCTACGCCTTGCCGGCTCCGACCAATCCCAGCCTGTTCCACCTGGCTCGGCTGCACAACTGCGTGCAGACCACCACGGGCGACGTGCGCGATCCGCGCCACCTGGCCGAAACGCTGGCGGCCGTGCAACCGGACATCGTGTTCCACCTGGCAGCCCAGCCGTTGGTGCGCGACTCCTATGCCACGCCCGTGGATACCTACGCTACCAACGTGATGGGCACCGTACACCTGCTCGAAGCCGTGCGTCATACGCCCAGCGTACGTTCGGTCGTGGTGGTGACCAGTGACAAATGCTACGAAAACCGCGAGTGGCTGTGGGGTTATCGGGAAGATGACCCGATGGGGGGACACGATCCCTACAGCAGCAGCAAGGGCGCTGCCGAACTGGTGACCTCGGCCTATCGCCGCTCCTTCTTCGCCAACCGACCGGACAACCAAGTAGGCATTGCCAGCGTGCGCGCCGGCAATGTGATCGGTGGGGGCGACTTCGCCGCCGACCGTCTCATTCCCGACTTCATCCGCGCCCTCGAAAAAGAGGAATCGGTAGTGATCCGCAATCCGCACGCCGTCCGCCCCTGGCAATTCGTCCTGGAGCCGCTGTCGGGCTATCTGCAGGTCGCGCAACTGCTCTACGAGCAGGGCGGTGCCTATGCCGAAGGCTGGAACTTCGGCCCGGCCGATACCGACCTGCAGACCGTGAGCCAACTGTGCGCCACCTTCAACCACTCCCTGCAGAAGAACGACGTGGGGCAAGTGGAAGTACAACTGGAAAGCCAGGCCCGTGGTCCGCATGAAGCCGCGTTGCTGCGCCTGGATATCTCCAAGGTGCGCCAGCGCCTGGACTGGATTCCCAAGATGGAGCTCTACACCGCCTTGGAACTGACCGCACAATGGTATGCGGGCTACCTGAACAACGAGGATCTGCGCGCGCTCTCGGAAAGCCAGATCGCGTTCTACCAGAGCCTGAACTGAAGCCACCCACTGCGCTGCCGCCCGGTACATACGCACCCGGGCGGGTCGCAGCGCTCAATGGCTCAATGGCTCAATGGCTCAATAGCCCATCTTGCGGATCTCGGCCATGGTCTGGGTACGCAGCACCAGGCGCTCGAACTCCTCTGACCACTCCCGTGTGAGATTCTTCAACAGCAGGCTCTTGCCGGCACGGGTCACGCGGCGCCGCACGTCTTCGTTGTGCAGCACCATCTGCAGGTTCGAGGCCAGCAGATCGATATTGCCCACCGGGTGCATCAGGGCATTGACCCCATTCTTCAGACCGATATGGCGATAGGTCTCCAGGTCCGACAGGCAGACCGGCACATCCAGCTCGAAGGCTTCCCAGATCGTCAGCGGCTGTGATTCGCTGGAACTGGCCAGCACATAGGCATCGGCCGAGGCCAGGTAACGCAGGACTTCATCATTGGGCAGCTCGCCCAGGAAACGATAGCGCTCCGGCAGCGCCTCGGAGAGCTTGCGTGCGCCCTCGCCCAGTTGCAGGTACTTGCCGATGAACAGGCATTCGGTGTTGGCACGTTGCTCGGCGCTCATGGCGTTGACGGCCATGATGGTGTCTTCCATGCGCTTGCGCGGCTCGATGGTACCGATGCAGACGATGCGCTTCTTGTCCTTGGGCTTGGCCTGCAGATCCTGCTGGCGATAGATGGCGTCATTCCAGAACGGCAGCACATGCACCATGGCCGGGCTGTCGAACAGGAAGCTGCCATAGACCAGGCGCTGGAATTCGGTCTGGAACACGATGTGCGAAGCGCTCTTGAA
Organism: Herbaspirillum sp. B65; assembly: GCF_000333555.1. NCBI lineage: Bacteria > Pseudomonadati > Pseudomonadota > Betaproteobacteria > Burkholderiales > Oxalobacteraceae > Herbaspirillum > Herbaspirillum sp. B65. Next base: position 26,688 of record NZ_BADI01000508.1, read on the forward strand.
ACCCTGCGCCATCTGCGGATAGCGCAGCAGCAGATCGCGCCCGATCTCGGCCTCGTGGATCCACCAGATCACCGGGCAGCGCGGCGCCAGTTCGCCCACCAGCGAACCCGAGAGAATGCAGTTGGAGATCACTACATCGGTCCCGGCGGGCAGGTCCTTGACGATGGGAATGCCCATCGCCTCGAATTGCTTGCGCACCTCGCCCTGACCATCGATACGCGGCAGCACCGACACCTCATGGTTCTGTACCAGACGTTCGGCCAGGCGCAGCATCGCAATGCTGGCGCCGGTGGTATAGAACTCATCGTTCAACAGAAGAATCTTCATGCACTTTCCAAGCGGGTTGGGCCACAGTCGCAGCAGTGGTTGTCATGGGACAAAGTCCCGGTAGCTTCTCATGGTAAAGGCCGGCGCCGCGCATAAAAACCGGATTACAGCGGCAAAGGCCCTTCAGCTTCATATTTTGGCAGCGGGAGCAGGCAAATCGGGAGATGCGCCATGCTAGACTTTTGTTCTTTGGCCGATCCATTCCCTCATCACCTCATGAACATCGTCATCCTCGCCGCCGGCATGGGCAAACGTATGCAATCCTCGCTGCCCAAGGTCTTGCATCCTCTGGCCGGCAAGCCCCTGCTGGGCCACGTCATCGATACCGCGCGCGCGCTCGCCCCCACGCAACTGTGCGTGATCTATGGCCATGGTGGCGATGCCGTGCCCAAGGCCTTCGCCGGCCAGGGTCTGTCCTTCGCCCTGCAGGAACCGCAACTGGGCACCGGCCACGCCGTCATGCAAGCCCTGCCGCACCTGAACGATGCGGTGCCCACCCTGGTGCTGTACGGCGACGTGCCCCTGACCAGCGCGAGTTCGCTGCAACGCCTGCTGGCGGCCGCCGGCCAGGACAAGCTGGGCGTGCTCACCGTGACCCTGGACAACCCCACCGGCTATGGTCGCATCGTGCGCGAAGACGGGCGGATCAAGCGCATCGTCGAACAGAAGGACGCCAGCCAGGCCGAGCTGGCCATCGGCGAAGTCAATACCGGCATCATCGTGGCCCCCACCGCGCGCCTGCGCCAATGGCTGGCCAAGCTCTCCAACCACAATGCCCAGGGCGAGTACTACCTCACCGATGTGATCGCCGCGGCGGTCGCCGATGGCGTGGAAGTGGTCTCGGCCCAGCCCGACGATGTGGCCGAAACCCTGGGCGTGAACAGCAAGGTGCAACTGGCCGAGCTGGAACGCATCCACCAGCGCAGCATCGCTCATCGCCTGCTGGAAGCCGGCGTCACCCTGGCCGACCCGGCCCGCATCGACGTGCGCGGCAGCCTGGAATGCGCACGCGACGTCAGCATCGACGTCAACTGTGTCTTCGAAGGCCAGGTCAGCATCGGCGAGGGCAGCACCATCGGCGCCCATTGCGTGATCCGCAATGCCCGCATCGCTGCCGGCGTGGACATCAAGCCCTTCACCCACATCGAAGACGCGGTGGTCGGTGCCGGCAGCAAGATCGGCCCCTACGCGCGTCTGCGCCCCGGCACCGAACTGGCGCAGGACGTCCACATCGGCAACTTCGTCGAGGTCAAGAACAGCATCGTCGGCGTGGGCAGCAAGGCCAACCACCTAGCCTATGTGGGCGATGCGGATGTGGGCAGCGGCGTCAATGTCGGCGCGGGCGTCATCACCTGCAACTACGATGGCGCCAACAAATTCCGCACCATCATCGAGGACGAGGTCTTCATCGGCAGCGACAGCCAACTGGTGGCCCCGGTGCGCGTGGGCAAGGGCGCCACCATCGGCGCCGGCACGACGCTGACCAAGGACGCACCAGCCGGCCAACTGACGCTCTCGCGGGCCAAGCAACTGTCGCTGCCGGGGTGGCAACGGCCGGTCAAGATCAAGAAGTAGGCTTGGAGATTTCCCCCTGTGGACAACTTAAGTCCCAGGAGGGGTGGTTCTGAGGCGATATGAAGTAAAAAGCAAGTAAAAAGCACATATCACCGCTACCAATTGACTTATCCACAGACAGGAACGGCCGATATATGAACATATCGGCCGTTTTTCATGAAGCGTCGTCGGTGTCGAGAAGGATCGCGGTCTCGAACTTGCTGCGATGGATGGAAAAATAGCTGCGCACATTGCGCACATTGCGCTGCGAAGCAAAGAGCCGATGCGCCAGCGCGTGATAGGCCGGCATATCCCGCACCAGCACCACCAGCACGAAATCCGGCCCCGGCGAGACGCGATAGCACTGCTGCACCGCCGCCTCCCCGGCCACCAGCGCCTCGAAGTGCTGCTGTTCTTCTTCCCCCTGCCGATCCAGCGTGATCTCGACAATCGCCGTCAAGGTTGACGCCAACTGTGCCGCATCCAGCAAGGCCACCTGGCGCGCGATCACGCCCGCCTCCACCAGCCGCTTGACCCGCCGCAGACAGGTCGGCGGCGAAGCATGGACCCGTGCGGCCAGCTCCTGGTTGGTCTGGCTGGCATCGGTCTGCAAGGCTTGCAGGATGCGACGATCGAGGTCGTCCAGCACGATGGAAGGTTTCATGGGTAGCAAGGGGAAGGTGGCAGCGCTTGAATCTGCTCAAGCAGCATTGCCATTAAAATTCAAATATCTTCGTTTTATTAAATTTTATTTCACCATCTATCACATGAGCAATAATAGTTCATAAATAGATATTTTTAGAAATCATATTTCACATCGCCTCCCCTAATATGCTCACACATCTTTTCCTGTGAGGCATTCCATGTGCGGCATCGTCGGCGCAGTAGCGCAACAAAACGTCACCCCCATCCTGCTCGAAGGCCTGAAGCGCCTTGAATACCGCGGCTACGATTCCTGCGGCGTAGCGCTGCACGTGGACGGCAAGTTGCAGCGCTCGCGCAGCACCTCGCGCGTGGCCGACCTGCAGCAGCAAGTGGCGCAGACCGGCTTGGCCGGCTTCACTGGCATTGCCCACACCCGCTGGGCCACGCACGGCGCCCCGGCCACCCACAATGCGCACCCGCACTTCTCGCGCGAGCGCATCGCCCTGGTCCACAACGGCATCATCGAGAACCACGACGAACTGCGCGCCGAACTGCAAGCGGCCGGCTACGTCTTCGAAAGCCAGACCGACACCGAAGTGATCGCCCACCTGATCGACCACATGTATGACGGCGACCTCTTCCACACCGTACAGCAAGCCGTGCGCCGCCTCACCGGCGCCTACGCCATCGCCGTCTTCTGCGCTGACGAACCGCACCGCGTGGTGGCGGCACGCCAGGGTTCGCCGCTGATCGTGGGCGTGGGCGAAGGCCAGAACTTCGTCGCCTCCGACGCCATGGCCCTGGCCGGCACCACCGACCAGATCATCTATCTGGAAGAAGGCGACGTGGTCGACCTGCAGATACAGAAAGTATGGATCGTCGACGCCGCCGGCAGGCCCGCCGTGCGCGACGTGCGCACCGTCCAGGCCTACACCAGCGCCGTCGAACTGGGCCCGTACCAGCACTACATGCAAAAGGAAATCTTCGAGCAGCCGCGCGCCATTGCCGACACCCTGGAAGGCGTGGTCGGCATCATGCCCGAGCTCTTCGGCGACAAGGCCTACAAGATCTTCAAGGAAATCGACTCGATCCTGATCCTGGCCTGCGGCACCAGCTACTATGCCGGCCTGACGGCCAAGTACTGGCTCGAATCGATTGCCCGCATCCCGGTCAATGTCGAGATCGCCAGCGAATACCGTTACCGCGACAGCGTCCCCAATCCCAAGTCACTGGTGGTCACCATCTCGCAAAGCGGCGAGACCGCCGACACCCTGGCCGCCCTCAAGCACGCCCGCAGCCTGGGCATGTTGCATACGCTGACCATCTGCAACGTAGCCACCAGCGCCATGGTGCGCGAATGCGAACTGGCCTACATCACCCGCGCTGGGGTGGAAGTAGGGGTGGCCTCGACCAAGGCCTTCACGACTCAATTGGCCGCCCTCTTCCTGCTCACGCTGGCCCTGGCGCAAAGCCGCGGCCTGTTGACCGAAGAACAGGAAGCCGAGCATCTCAAGGCCATGCGCCACCTGCCGGCCGCCCTGCAAAGCGTGCTGGCACTGGAGCCTTCCATCGTCGCCTGGGCCGAAGCCTTTGCCCGACGCGAAAATGCGCTGTTCCTGGGCCGTGGCCTGCACTACCCGATCGCACTGGAGGGTGCGCTCAAGCTCAAGGAAATCACCTACATCCACGCCGAAGCCTATGCCGCTGGCGAACTTAAGCATGGCCCGCTGGCGCTGGTGACCGAGCAGATGCCGGTGGTCACTATCGCGCCCAATGACGCGCTGGTGGAAAAGCTCAAGTCCAACATGCAGGAAGTACGTGCGCGGGGTGGCCAGTTGTATGTGTTTGCCGATGGCGATTCACGCATCACCTCGGCCGAGGGCGTGCATGTGATCCGGATGCCAGAACACTATGGCGTGCTGTCGCCGATCCTGCATGTGGTGCCGTTGCAGTTGCTGTCTTATCACACGGCATTGGCGCGGGGGACGGATGTGGATAAGCCGCGTAATTTGGCTAAGTCGGTGACGGTGGAGTGAGGGATTGGTGGGCGGTTGACTATGGTGTCCACGAACAATTAAGTTCGACACAACACAATTAAGTCCGACACAAAACAATTAAATTTGACACATGCACAGGCACTGCGGCGGTAACCATACTCTGCTTCTGACAACAATGAATAAAGTCGATCAGAATTGATACCGCTGTGCCACTTCATAAGCCACCTATGTAGGTGGCTTTTCTTTTTTAACACTAGCAACATTCTGTCCGCTATCGGCCGAGGCTGTGTAAAAACAGAGCCTCAGCCTACTTTACTCAGTTCTTGGCCGACTGACCTACGCGAACCACTTATCCCTGACCAAACAGCGTCACTCCGCCCCTGCTTCTTCAGATGAATTTGACTCATCGGGAATTTCGAAGCCGAATCGTTGTGCCAATAAAATTCCTCGCCCTCGCCCAGAAGTCCCTTCTTCCACCGAAGCCAAGGACAAAACAGCTTCTTCAAATGCGCCTCGCGCCTCTTCAGAGGCGCTTTCGGTAATCCCCCCATTTCTAACGTTTGCCAGAAGTAGAAACGTCAAGCAGCCATGGCCAGCCGCTGTTTCGGGGTAAATCCGCCCAAGGCCATGTTAGGGCGCTCATGGTTGTAGGTCCACATCCAGTTGGTTGCGAATTGCTGAACGTGTTCCAAATCATGCCACTGATACTGAGATAGCCATTCATAGCGCACGGTCCTGTTGAACCGTTCCACATAAGCGTTCTGCTGAGGTTGGCCTGGCTGGATGTATTGCAGCTCAATGCCCGTCTGCTGCGCCCAATGGGTAATCGCGGCATTCAGATACTCGGGGCCGTTGTCGCATCGAATGGCGCTGGGTTTACCGCGCCATTCGATGATTTGCTTCAGGCTACGAATCACTCGCTCCGATGGCAGCGAGAGATCCACTTCGATGCCCAGTGCCTCTCCGTTAAAGTCGTCGATCACATTGAACAAGCGGATGCTTCGCCCATCTGCAAGTTGGTCGTGCATGAAGTCCATCGACCAGGTCTGGTTGCAGCCACTGGGTACAGCAAGCGGCTTAGGTACTTCGCGGACCAACCGCTTGCGCGGTTTGATACGCAGGTTCAACTCCTGTTCGCGATAGATACGGTAGACGCGCTTATGATTCCAGCCAAAGCCACGGACGTTGCGCAGATACAGGAAACAGAGGCCAAAGCCCCAACTGCGGTGGTTATCGGTCAGCCGCAGCAACCAGTTTGCGATCTCTTCATTCTCTGGCTTACGCTTGCTGATGTAGCGATAACAGGCTTCGCTTACCTTAAACGCCTCACAGGCAAGCTTGATCGGCACGCCACGTTCTTGAACAAAGCGCTTGGCCATCTCGCTGCGACGAGATGGCCTTACCAGTTTTTTTCGAGCGCCTCGACCACAATCTCGGCCTTGAGCTTTTCCTCGATGTACATTTTGCGCAACCGGGCGTTCTCCGCTTCGAGCTCCTTCATGCGCGCCATCATCGATACGTCCATGCCGCCGTACTTCGAGCGCCATTTATAGAACGTCGCTGTGCTGATGCCTAGTTCGCGGCAGATGTCCGGAACGCCAAGGCCGGCCTCAACACGCGTGATTGCTCGATAATCTGGCTATCCGTGAATTTCGATCTCTTCATTTGTAGAACTCCTCTGTGAGAATATTCTACTTCTGACGGCGCTGGTTTTAAGGGGGGATTACCCAAGGAACGATTTAAAGTTCTTGATACTGAGCATTCTCGATGTCGAACTTATATTGCGGGCAATATTATGAGCAGTGACGAGTTGAATTTGATTCGTGATGTTTGTGAAAAATGGTATGGCTTCTTTCCCGAGATGGTTAGCGAGGTAATTCACGGCGTCAACCACACATTTCGAATTGACCGTGACGGAACCATTTGCTATGCCAAATTATATTCACACAGTCAAACTACCGAGCACATTCAACTTACTCATAAGCTACTGCTTGAGTTTAACGATACAGAGCGAGCATCCGTTAGCAAGCCGCTTATTGCTTCCGACGGTTCATCGTTTCGCTGGATTCCCGTTAATTCACAGCTTCGCTTGTTGAGTATATACAGCGAGGCGAGGGGCGCGGCTGTCACATTAACGGAGGAGGAAATGCGTATTGTCGGATTGGGGGTTGCTGAAATTCATAGGCAATTCTCCCGGTCTGGCGCGAGGGCATCTCGCCTTGACATTTCCCATATTATAAACTCATCGCTTAATTTTATTATTAAATCTGACATACCTGATGAATTTAAAATTTTTCTCAAAGAGACGTCAAAAAAGTATGCGGAATCCATTGAAAATAGGCCGCTAGAATGTGGAATAATCCATGGGGACTTGGATATTCTAAATATTCACCTCCATGGGAAAGTGTGTTCTTTTTTTGATTTTGAGATGCTTTTTCACGGCCCGCTAGTGTTCGATATCGCAGCCGTTTTGCTGTCAATCTTCTCAAACGAAAGCAGCTGTGAAATTTCAAGGCCACTGGTACTAAGCGTCCTTCACGGCTATCAAGATTACAAAGCGTTGGGTAACGCTGAGGTTGCCGTTCTGCCAAGCGCCGTGTTTGCGAAGTGTATACGATCAATCGCATTTCTTTCTGAGAATTGCCTCATTCCGTCGGAGATGTGGCCAGCAGTTTTTATTCGGACAAGCGAAGTATTGGGAAGAATGAGTAAAACATTGCTCAGCTTGTAATAAAGATTATATGTCCTGCCCACATGCATAGCGTGGTTGGGCAGTAACTCGGCGCAGACCTCCGGTGCCTGCAATCGAGCGGGTAGGCGTGACGATTTCAGTGTTGAGCAGTGTCCGCAGCGGACCGATTTTAGTTAGTCGGGTCTGAATAATTCGTTTTCGGCGACGACGTCGTTCATGGTGGCGAAGCGGAAGCCGCGGAGCGGTTGAGCACCTACACTACACGCCCGACGAAACAGACTTTAGCAAAAATAGTGACTTCTATCTCGTCTAAGAACATAGAATACAGACTATAACGAGATATTCACATAAAGCATAAGTCACGCTCCACAAGGGTATCCAGAACACCTGTGATACAGACTTTATTCTGTTCTGCCACATGTGTCTGCCAGAAATGAAAGGCTTCCTTTTTTAGGGGAAGCCTATTTTTTCGGCTAGTTATTTTGCTCTCAAAGCCGCCTCTGCACTCAAAAGAACTTCTTTCATTTCTGAGCACCATGACTGAAAAAGCAAGGCTTTGAGCACTGCCGATGACGTCACGTAGCTGGTTCTTCAGGAAGTCTAAAGGTGCCTTAGAAAGGATGCTGGGCGCCTTACATCTCTCAAAATTCCCCGGTCTGCTTGAGCTTTGATTCGTCCAAGCATTCCAAAAGATGAACCATCGAATTTCTGAAAATATTTAGTTCTGGAGTGCGTAGAAAATAAAATTTTTCATTTGTAACTCTGGAATTCTTTAGTATCTCTTCAAGGTCCGTGATCATGATCGATCCGGCATGCATGTTAGCGATCGCCTTCTTGAAATCATCAAGCTTCCCACCGAGGTTGGATTTTATTCGACCATTTATACGTCCATGGTTATGAACATATATATTTCTCATCTCCGTAAAAAATAGCCATATTTTTTGGATATTGTTGATGTCGACATCAGCGTCACCGGAGAATTCTTCAAATTGATCCAATACCTCTGTAAGCAAATCTTCTTCTCTCGTTTGGCCTTCTTTCTTCAAGATTTCTTTGAAAGCCGACTCAACTGCGCCATAGAGAAATATAAACTCCCATACATTCAATAAGCCACTAATTAGCTCATACCAGTTTTTTGATGTGGTCGCATTTAATAACTGATTCTGGTCAATGTTTATTTCTTTTTTTTGATGGTCCCGAGCGGTAAGTCCCATGGCAGTTAGATACATCTCAGTCTCATCTTGATTACAGAGAAAAACGCCCTCGATAATCCGATTAATCGTATCTTCAATATGAAGGGATTTTAGTTTCTCTTCTTTCAGAATTTGAACGCCGCCAGTTTCTACATTTTTCCGAACTATTTTGGCTTGAATCAGTTCACGCTCCAATTCCGCAATCATCTCTTTCTTGTCATTCTCTATTCCAGACTCTAGATAACTAGTAAAGAGCTGGCTCGTCAGTTGCGAAAGATAAAAAACACTGTGAAACCGGTTATACCAGGGGGCAGAGTTTGCAGACGGTCTTCTCAAGATAGGGGTGTATGCGGAGATCATTAAGATTCCTTGATAGTGAGGTTTTTGAAAAAATAACGACTTTCTCTTGAAATGGCTGGCGACACTTTCGTGATTAATGACGAGCTCGAACGCGAAATGCTCCAAGATTTCTTTGAGTATTCGGGAATGCTGCGGCACTGCAAATGGCTGCACTGGAACATGCGTGATGCAAATTACGGTTTTGAGGCGCTTGAGAATCGATTCAGAGCATTAGGCCGCACAGGAACTGCTGTTCAAGAACAAAATCGATATGACCTGTCTCGTATATTGATTGGAATTTACGGCGTGGCATACATTGGTCACCCCAGGCTGGGGAACTTGATGCTGGAGAACAAAATCGCATCTAGGGACTTTTTAAATGGCCAAGGCGAGGCGGACGCGTTCGAGAGAAAAGCTTTTTTACGATTACATCAATCAACGCTGCGCAAAGTCGATGTGTTGGCAAATATTCTCGAACGTGCTCATCGCGGATGAGCTTGCTACGCGTGCGACCTGGTGGCAACAGAATGGAACTTCAATAATGGCGGTCGGTGAATGGCTGAAGGAGCACTGGTTTATCAGTGCTGCGGTAGCAATCATCGGTGTCGCCAGCGCCATTGCACGAGCATGGGGGCCAATATCTTCGTTGTTCTCTGGCGGCTGACCAGGGTTCAGGCATCTCCCTTCGTCGGCAGGCCGAGCTCATTCATTTGAATTGCCTTCTCCTGAGTCAGGTCGTGCCGATACGCAGTAAAACCATTGCTGCCTCCAGCAATTGAATAGCCTAGCGCAGCTACCGTATCCTCTGGGATTCCCGTTGCCTTGGAAATTTCGTGCCAGTCATAGACGCGAACTGGTTGTGTCTGCTTTAACAGCATTTCGTTGATAACACGCTCCATCTCTGCTGCATCAGCGTTAGCTTCCGAAGTTTTCTGCCGCTTGCGTTTGTCGTTGCCTCGGTAGTAGTCGCGACGCACGCTAATTGGATACTTGACCATTTACGACTCCTGGTTTGCATTCAGAATGGGGCCTCAGTCTCACGACCGTTTGCAAGGTCTACAAAATAGATAATCTGCGAAGCGCACACGGCGAGCACGAATTCAGCAACTTCTTGAGTTGCAACTCCGCCTTCAGAGGCGCCATGACCGACACCCTCTCCACCGTTACGGAAAGCGTAGATGCCGGTCACTACTTGCAGTAGGCCCGGCGGGACTGAGATTTCCTTAGCTTTCTGCAGCCACTTGATAACGTCACCCAATGTTGACGCCTTTGCAGAGGGAAACAGCAGCTTGCCCGCTGCTTCGACTGCACACACCGCCTCCTTCACGCAGTTTTCATAGTCGGGCGCTGCGCGATTGCGGAAGAACTGTAGCGCCTTATCGTAATGTTTTCGAGCAAGCATTAACGCTGGGTCACCAAGCACTACTTGAGCCCTGGTCGTTAAGTCCACAGTGTGTTTTCGTCCGCCCCGTCGAACTAGCCCATCGGAGTATTCGAAAGCAAAACCTTCCTCCGCGAAAAGGCGCTGAATTTCGGTCCCAATGTATTCCTGTACTTCGGTTTTGCTGACGACTTCCTCATAATCATTGTTGTAGCCACCGGTATGTTCAGTGACATTGGTCGCCAGCCTGCTGTGTAACCTTTCGCAGAAGTCATATACCCGGTCCCAGGGCATGTCCTGAAGAACGTCGTTCGCATCGGAGCGCGCTTTCTCTATATCAGCAGTCCTCGAGCTGTCGTAATTGATGGGTGGGCGCCGAGCAATTCGCTGTAGTTCTCTTGTGACGTTGACCCACCCGTCTACATACCGTCGCTCGACCAAGTCCATCAGCAGATAAAAGAGTCCCGTTCGAGCTGACGCTGGAAAATCAGCGTCGATTTTTTGGTGAGTGCCTTTAATACGGGCCGAGAATGGCGCTACTGGCGAGTCGCTCATGGTCTGTTTGTTGAGGGAGTTGTTGTTCTGAATTTATAGCTTGGCCGTCTCGGGCGCCCACTGGTCAAAATAAAGAGCCGGTTTCCGGGCAGTCCTTTTTTCCCTTGGTATCGGCTCCCTTCGTGGCTGACGGCCGTTTTGCAGTTACGGATTTCGGCCGTGGTGCCGGCCATGCCTTCATTAATTCTGCGGGATAAAGCGAAAGTATCATCCGCGCGACCTCTTGGGCTTTCACGTTTAACCACGTCTCATACTCAGACCGCGGCACAATCACGAGACTACGCTTCTCATCGCCAGGATTGTGAAAGCGCTTCATCAGTGGGTGGTCATCGGCATTGATGGTCAGCTGCGTGAAGGAGAACGAGAAGGAACCTTGTTCTTCCTCCCAGGCCTTCCAGAGGCCGGCGACACAGAATGGCTCATCATCGGCCGTGCCGATAGCCCATCGCTCTGGGGTACCTGCTTCCCAATTCGGTTCAAAGAACATAGACATGGGTAGAAGGCAGGTTTGGGTCTCCCGCCACTGCTTGGAGAAAGTGCGCTTCTGTCCGACGGTTTCGGGGCGTGCGTTCATTGTCGAAAGTCGTAAGCCCTCCCGCATTTTCCGCTTTGGGACCATGCCGTAGGTGCCAACGATGAGTTCAGGTTCACCCTCCTGGCCTGCACCGACTATCGGAGCTTCGTAGTCCTGCCAGACTTCCTCAGACCAATCAGGAGTACCGGAGGTGTCTACGCCTGTGAGGGACGCAACAACCTCCTTTGCAGCTGGTTTGTAGTTGACGCACATAAGTGCTCTACATACTCAATGTTTCAGAGAACTTCATGGATGCGAATGAAGAGCCGTTCAAAGGGGGCGAGGTCCGCTTCTGACATAGTCGTGCCTGTCAGCTTCTGAACTACGCCTTGAGCTACACGATAGTGATTGTAACCACCGCCCGTCGTCAGAGTGATTTTCTTATCCTTCAGCCAGAGATTGATGCGCTCTATTATGCGCGGATGAGGGACCAGCTCCTCTGCCTTTACCGCTTTGCCTTCGAGCTCGTTCGCGTACACCTCGTTGAAAGCATCGATATAGAGTGCCTGCGGGAGCAAATCCTCCAAATCGGCCTCAGTAGGATTACCATCCAAGAACATAGAAAAATCTAGCACTCGCTTCTTGCCGATGAGTTTCTGCTGAATAAGCTCGTCCAACTTCTGATGCGGATTCTTTGCTCTGTCATGCAATACGGCGATATCCAGCTTGCTCGCCCCCAGCAATGCCACGAATGTGGCCAGCTTATCGAGACCGCCGACGGGTACCAAGGTGATGTTGTCGATTCCACGCTTGCCGAGACCTTCCAGAAGAGCCGCCATGTGCTGCAGCACTATCAGGTCTGCCGGCCCCTCAATCAGCAAATTCTTCTTCGAGATGAAAAGATTCTGAGCGATGGAGTAGCCCAGTGCTGCTTGGAGTGGGAAGATGCTTTCGTCGGAGGAGCCAGCCAAGTCACTGGTTACTTTAGTCCCTTCCTTGATGACGTCTTCTACAACACGCACGTTTTCCAGCTTTGCACTGTCCACCATGAAGGGGGAGTGTGTGGTGAAGAGAATCTGGTGATTCTCGGCCAGACTGCCGATGTATTTCAGGAAATCGGCCTGAGCAAGAGCATGCAGATTGAGCCCTGGTTCGTCCAGAAGCAGGATGAGTTGCTCATCTGTTTTCATCCGACTTGCGATGGAATCAAACCAGACCAAGAAGCTGAAGAACCAAATGAAGCCCTTGCTACGCTGGTCAAACGGAACGGTGACACCATGCCTACGGTTTTTGATGCGGATGTAAAGATTTGGGCCATTATTGAATGGCGGCTCAGCCTTTGAATCGGCTTTAATGTCGAACTCCACGTCCAGCTCGGAATTCTGCTTCCAGAATTTGAAAATCTTACGGGTAATGCTAAGACTGATTGCTTCTAGTCGTATCTTGCCTGCCTCGTAGCCTTCATCCTTTAAGAGCTCAGGAACATCAATGTCGGCAAGCTGTAGCAGCCCTTGGACTGTTTCATCCGCATCCGTCATTGTGTTGCCGGCGATACGTTGTTGAAGGGCGGCCAAGTTGGTCCTCCCGCTCAGCAGTCGATAGTCGTCGAAATACAGGAATTTCGGGAGTGCTGGCTTTAAATAGGCTTCCCAAATATAGCCGTCAATGAGTCCCCAGCCAGATGCCTTAGCTACACGAGTTCTCCATGCGGCTGCGAATTTAGCTAGTGGTTCTTCCGCTGGCAGGCCCAGCGCTTCAATTGCATCGAGAACGCTGGTCAGACTGGTCGCACCGTTGAAGACTTGATTTCCTTGCTCTGATTCAGCGAACGGTTTAGCAAGTGCTTTGATTGCCTCAACCTCGGGGACGTGAAATCCCAGGACGCTCTTGTTGGCCATATTCGTGGTACGCGATAACGTCTCTCCCTCTTCAATAATCTCCACTGAGTTAAAGACTTCGCGATTGATTCTTTCTGCGAGTTCTTTTTCGATTCGGAAATAGAGTCGCGTGACGTCCGAGTATTCCTCTTTTTCGTGCTTCTTCTTGTAAGTGAATACTTCTAGCCGAGGATAGTCTTCGATGAACTCATACTTCGCTTTACCCAATGGCATCGCTTTATGAAGTGCCTCAAGGAAGCCGGTTTTACCCGACTCATTTTTTCCAACAAGTACGGTGACATCGTCAGCGATGTCAACCGGGGTGGAATCTTCAATGGATTTGTATTTCCAGACCTGCGCGTTCACCAACGTCAGCACGATACCCCCTGTTGTTTATTGTGTGGGAAGCTATGAGCCTATCACATAACTGAGACAGCTCATCCGGCTGAAGTCAATGCCGGCCACCGCCAGATTCCTTGAAGAAACGTTCTCGGGATGTCATTGGAAGCGGCATTCCTGCCTGAACACACAGCCATTGCTGCGCGTACTCCCGCTCGCAGTCATAAGTAGGATTGTGGTCTAAACATGGGCCAATTTTGGATGCAATTTTCCTGGGAAAGTGGGTCAGTTTTCAATGCAAATCAACAATACATCGATTATTACAACAACCAACGTATCAAACTGAAACTGAAAGGCCTGAGTCCAGTGCAATACCGGACTCAGGCCTTCAGGTAGCAAATTTACTGTCCAACTTTATGGGGTCAGTTCAATCCGCGGGCTTTTTCTCTTCGAAGCGAAGCTGTCTTCATTTGGTCAATTTCTGCCGTTCGAGGATTATTCGATAGTGGCGCAGCCCGGTAAATGGTGGGGCTTTTGAATTGCAAATACTTGGTGCTTCTAGGCGCAATTTGGAAGACATATGAGAGAAACTATTCAGGTAAGTTCCATTTCGAATTTAAACAGTGACTCCGGCCTACTAGCGTCATGCCCTGGAAAATGAGCAGGGATCGAATATTCCCAAGGTTTATTGCCTACTCTCTGTTTGCTCGCAACGACAAACTTGCCGTCACGGTCCCGCTCGACCACAGCCTCGCATATCGCTGTATGGTTCAGCGCAGATAACTGAATAAGGCAACGACAGCGGTCCTGCCCGTTTGCAAGCCACGGAATCAGTGCTCGTAGAGTGCCTGGCCAGATGATCTCTTCATGAACACGTATCGCCGTTCGCCAAGGCTCTACTGCGTCGATGTCTTGCACAACTATGTCAACGCTACGTATGGCAAAATCGCCTTCAACACGAGCGGCAAAGTTAATATTGCCGCTATCGCTATCGACATGTGGATAGACCTTAATATAAGAGTCACCACCAGTAGCGTGCCCGGTAATCATCCTCAACTGGACATCCAGCTTCTCGCTCAATGTGGTGAACCTATCTATTGTGTCCTTTACCGAATCTTTGCGTTCTATCTCCCGTTTAATGCGAACAATTTGGCCAGTAAACCAAGCCAGCATCAAGAACCCGAAGAAATATCCTTGAAATTTACGTAATTCGTCGCCAGAAACGCCCCATAAAGCAAAGCCCGCAGCGAGAACTGAAGGAAGCCAGAACTCCTTTATCACCGTGGTGAAAATACGCCACGCGTTAGCTGACATAGCACTCCTATAAGTGGTCTTGTTGTGGAAATTATAGTTTAGAGCCGTCGGCAATCATTCGTTCGCGTTACTCTAAAACGGGCGCCCCGTTTCTCAAGGGGGGATCGTTCGGATATCCTGTGCTGCGGCCCGCCCTGCCGATGATGAATAGCGTACCCAATGGGGGCGGTTGCGATGTGTCGGGCAGCTTCACGCCAGAAGCAGGGCGGGACTACGAGGTCAGAGCGCAGATGGAAAAAGGCGGCAACTACTGCTCCATGAAGCTGGCAGAACTCGCACCAATCCCTCGACCACTGCCTCTGAAACGCGCTAAGGTCTGCAAGAAGTCGCCCTGAAGAATATAAGATCTAGCGGCATGATTAGAACTCATTTCATAAATAGGAGTGAGATGCGAAAGTCCTTATCCCATATCTCGCTCTCAATCCGTCGTGGATGAACGCTTCGACCAGAACTTCCAGAAGGCCGGACTTTTGCCTTGAGCCGCTGGAGCTTCCCCTTCGTCCTTGTCATGCGCCAGCTTGTACAACAGCGGCAGCACCAGCAAGGTGAGCGCAGTCGAAGACAGGATGCCGCCGATGACGACGGTCGCCAGGGGGCGCTGGACTTCCGCACCGGTTCCGGTGGCAAGAGCCATGGGGACAAAACCGAGGGACGCCACCAACGCCGTCATCAAGACCGGGCGCAAACGGGTCACGGCCCCCTCGTGAATGGCGTCATCCAGCGAACGCCCGTCCTCGCGCAGACTGCGGATGAAGGAGATCATCACCCATCCATTGAGCACCGCTACGCCTGACAAGGCGATGAAAACCACAGCGGCCGAGATCGACATGGGAATGTCGCGCATGGCCAGCGCGAAGATGCCACCGGTCAGTGCAAACGAAATCCCGGAAACACCAGCATTCCATCCTTGACGTTGCCAACATCGCA
>NZ_BADI01000507.1:0-3493 GCF_000333555.1 Herbaspirillum sp. B65
GTTGGGTATCGGTGCGCAGCCAGACCTCGCCCTTTTCACCAGGCGCACAGTCGTTGTCGTGATCGTCGACGATACCGAGTTCGACCCGGGCTTGAGGATGGCCGACCGACGCCAGGCGGCGCACCTGTTCTGGCGTGCCCACGGGCTGCACCAGGGTGCGGGGCAAGGCACAGGCGTTGGCCTCCGTCATTCCATATTGCACGGAGAACACCGGGCCCAGCAATTCAATGCCCCGCACCAGCAAGGGGACAGGGACCGGCGCGGCCGCGGTGACGATGCCTTCGATGCTGGACAGCTTGTAGTCCTGTACACCCGGCACGTCGAGTACAGCCTGCAGCATCGCCGCGACCATGAAGGTAAACGTAATCGATTCCGACTCGATGGCGCGCAGCATGCCGACCGGGTCGAAGCCGCGTTGGATCACGGTCGTGCCGCCCACCCAGGCGGCCGAGTTGACGTAGCCGATGCCACCCACATGAAAGGCCGGGGTGGTCTGCAGCAGCCGCGTGCCGCTGTGGAATTCACTCGACATTGCGCAGATTTCCGCTGTCGTGCACATGGCCGCGTGCGTGCGCACCACGCCCTTGGGGTGGCCGGTCGTACCGCTGGTGTAGAGCAGGTAAGCATAGTCCTGTGGTGTCGCGCGCTGAGGCGGGCCTTCGGCTGATCCTGCCGCCATCGCATCCTCGAACGACATCGCCCAGGCCGGTGCGGCGCCGATGCAAATAAACAGCTCTACATCCGGCAATGTGGCGCGCAGTTCCTCGACCAGTGTCGTGTATTGCGCCTCGAAGATCAGCACCCTGGGCGCCGCGTCTTTCAGGATCCAGGCGATCTCGCGCGCCACCAGCCGAAAATTCACGGTTGCCAGGATATAGCCGGCCAATTCGCAGGCGCGATAGGCCTCGTAATATTCGACGCAGTTCATGCTCAGGATCGCAACCCGATCCTGACGCCGCAGCCCATTGGCGTAGAACGTCGAGGACAGGCGTTTGGCGCGCTTGAGCAGCTGCGCGTAAGTCACACGGCGGCGATCGTCGACAAGCGCTTCCTTGTCCGGATAAAATCGGGCATTACGCTCGATGATTTCTCCCAGCGTTTTCATGCACTTCGTCTCCATCGTTATCAGGATCGGCGCGGCACCTTGCCGCGCCACACCGGCTTATTGAGCCAGCGTTTCGGGGCTCGCCAGCACTGTGGCGAGATGTTGCGTGAACCGGGCCGCGTCGGCCCCGTTGATGACCCGGTGGTCGTAGCTCAGCGAGAGCGGCTGCATCTGACGCCACAGCACTTCGCCTGCGGGTCCCGGAAATGGCCGCGCCTGCGTCTTGCTCAGGCCCAGGATCGCCACCTCGGGAGCGTTGACGATCGGCGTGAAGCTGGTGCCGCCGATCCCGCCGAGCGAGCTGATCGAGAAGCAGCCGCCCGACATTTCCGGCAGGGAGAGCCCCTTGGTACGCGCCTTGTTCGACAGCGCCGCCAGTTCCACGGCCAGCTCGGTCACGCTCTTCCTGTCGCAATCGCGTAGCACCGGAACCAGCAGGCCGAACTTGGTATCGACCGCGACGCCGATATGAAAATACTTCTTGTAGATGAGGTTCTTGCCGGATGCGTCGAGCGAAGCATTGAACTGCGGGTAGGCCTGCAACGCCTTGACCACGGCCTTGATCATGAACACCAGGGCTGTCAGCTTGACCTCGCCGCCTGCCTCGTTGCGGCCCTTGCGGTAGGCCTCGAGGGCATCGACCTCCGCTTCGTCGTGGTGCGTGACGTGCGGGATCGTTACCCAGTTACGGGACAGGAAGCTGCCGACCAGTTTCTGGATGCGCGACACCGGCTTGACTTCGGTCGCGCCGAATTCGGAAAAATCGATATCCGGCCAGGGTGGCAGGTCGGCACCGAAACCTGTGGACACGGGCGCCGGGGCCCGTTCTGCGACCGCGACCGGTTTGGCATGGCCGCCGTCGCGGCAGGGAAAATTGACGTCGCAGCCCGCATCAGTGCTGCCGGGTTCGGGACGCGACGTGGAACGGGTCCCGACGTCAGGACGGATGGTGTCGGACATAATGGCTCGCCTTCGCCGAGAATCAGCTGATTTCAGCCAGCACGTGGCCGACCTCGTAGGTCTCGCCGACGGTTGCCAGGATCTTCAGCTTGCCGCTAGCCGGCGATTCGATTTCCTGCACCGACTTGTCGCTTTCGATCGCATACAACGTCTGTCCCTGTTCGACGGTAGCGCCGTCAGGAACGCTCCATTCGGCAAGGACGGCTTCGTTCATCGAAAAACCGAGTTTGGGCAACAGCACTTGGGTCGTCATGGTGGGCTTTCCTATCTAGATGAGAATGGACTTGTCAGGCAAGGGTGGCCCGGATTGCGGCTTCGATTTCCTTCAGGCCCGGCACGAAGGCCTCTTCCAAGGGCTTCGAATACGGCACCGGACAATGCACGGCGCCGACCCGCTGCACCGGGGCCTTGAGCTCGCGCAACAGTGCTTCGTAGATACGCGAGGCGATCTCCGCGCCGACGCCGAAAGGCTTGACCGCCTCGTGCACGACCACGGCGCGCCCGGTCTTGGCAACCGACGTCAGGATCGTCTCCGTGTCGAGCGGCGAAATGGTGCGCAGGTCGATCAGTTCCACCGATACGCCCTGCTTGGCCAGATTCTCGGCCACGACTGCGCATTCCTGCACCCGGCGGCTGTAGCTGATCAGGGTGACGTCGGTGCCGGCCCGCAGCACATTGGCCTTGCCCAGGGGGATGGCAACGCCGCGCTCGGGCGCCGCACCCGGATTCCAGTAGGTCGGCATGTTCTCGATGAACAGGCAGGGATCGTCGTCGGCGATACACGACAGCATCAGGCCGTAGGCGTCGGCGGGGTTCGACGGCGCCACTACCTTGATACCGGCGGTGTGCGCGAACCATGCCTCGAGATAGTCGGCGTGCTGGCCGCCGGTGCCGAAGCCGGCACCGGTCATGGTGCGGATCACCAGCGGGACATGGGTCTGGCCGCCCGACATGAAGCGCAGCTTCGCGGCGTGGTTGACGATCATGTCCATCGCCACCGTGGTGAAGTTCATCAGCATGATTTCCGCCACCGGACGCATACCAGCGATGGCCGCGCCGATGGCCGCGCCGATGATGGCCTGTTCCGAGATCGGGGTCGAGCGCACCCGTGCGTCCCCATACTTCGTCGACAGGCCCTTGGTGACGCCGACGATGCCGCCGCATTCCTTGTCCCCGACATCCTCGCCCAGCACGATGACGTTGGCATCGGCGGCCATGGCGTCGTCCAGGGCGAGGTTGATGGCGCCGATGGTGTTGATCTTGTCCTGTTGCTTGCTCATACCGCCACCTCGTCCTTGTAAATATCGCGTCCCAACTCAGCCAGATCCGGATAGGCGCTGTCGAGTGCGAATGCAACCGCCTCGTCGATCTGCCCCTCGATTGCCGCTTCCATCCGCGCCAGTTCGTCTTCGGTCGCATGGCCGGCCT
>NZ_BADI01000506.1:0-1318 GCF_000333555.1 Herbaspirillum sp. B65
AGGCGATACCGACACTGACGCCGCGCACGGCCGCCACCACTGGTTTGTTAAGGTTGTATAGCCGCAGCGCCACCTGCTGATACGGCACCAGCGCACGCCGCGCATGGCTCACACTCATCGGCGGAGGCGGGCTGCCGTTGCCCTTGACGTCGGCGCCGGCGCAAAAAGCCCGGCCGGCACCCGTCAGGACCAGCGCGCGGATCTCGGGGTCGTTCTCCACCTGCTCCAGTTGCTCCAGCATCAGCTGGAGCATGTCCGGCGTCAGGGCGTTGAGTTTGTCGGGACGGTTCAGGCACAGCGTGGCCACCGCGCCGGTGATGCTCAGTTCGACATCCATTCATGACTCCTTCAATCGCGGCCGAGGGCGTGCAGCTTGATCATGCCGTCGCCGAATGGCGCATCGCGGCTCTTGAGTGCTTCCTTCAGGCCCACGGCTTCCATATCGGCCTTGAATTGGGCGCGGCGCGGTCCTTGGGACAGGTGTGCGCGCGCATCGTTTTCCACGGCCAGGCGCTGCAGGGTGGAGGCGCCGGACAGTTCGAGTGCGAGGTTGACGATGCGCTTGTTGGCACTCAGCAGATCGGCATCGACGAACGACAGGCGGCGTGCCAGCTCATCCACTTCGGCCTCGAGTTGCTCGGCCGGCACCGCCTCCATCACCAGGCCCAGCCTGGCGGCATCGCGCCCAGCCAGCGAATCGCCGGTCAGCAGCAGGCGCTTGGCCCATTGCGGACCCACGTGGTAGAACCACATGTGCGCCGGCGGCGAACCGTTCGCCCGCGTGGCGGGAAAGCCGATGCGCGCGGTGTCCGCTGCGATCACCATGTCACAGGCCAGGGCCAGGTCGGTACCGCCGGCCAGGCAATTGCCCTGCACCTTGCAGATGATGGGTTTATGGATCGCCGCCATCAGGTTCACCGTCTCGTTCTGGCGCTCCATCGACCAGCAGTCGTCGTCAAAGCTCTTGGTGCCGCCGCGATAGGCCGAAGCATCGGCCTCCTGCTGCTTGCGGTCGCCGTAAGTGGTCACCAGGTCATAACCGGCGCAGAAGTCGCGCCCCGCCCCCTGCAAAACGATCACGTTCACCGATCTCAGGTCGTCCGCTTCCNACAGGGCCTGCTTCAGTTCGCGCAGCAGGACACCGTTGATGGCATTGCGCTTCTCGGATCGGGTCAGGGTGATGCGCGCCACCCGTTCGGTGACATCGGATGTGACGCATTCGCTCGATTCGAGCCATTTGGCCATGATGATCCTTCAAAGATCGGTCGATTGGGGTGCGGGCTGGCCGTAACGTTCACGCAGGGCGGCCTTGCTGACC
>NZ_BADI01000505.1:0-931 GCF_000333555.1 Herbaspirillum sp. B65
TCTTTGGATGGAGTCGCCTTGCATCCAAATTCTAATTCGCCTAAGTGGCCGTAACGTGTGTTCGGATATCTCATACTTCCTCCTGTTCTCGTTGAATGGGAATATGAGTGGCGCGTTCGATGCAATAGTTCTGCAAAGGGTCCTTGTCCACTCGCTTTTACTCGCCTATCAAACTACTCATAATTTGTATTTACCGAAACCGGCGAATTAGTTACTGCGCCACTCGCTGTAGGTGATTCCAGCAAGTGTTCGCCAAGCGCAGTAACGCTTCAAAAGACGGCGAAAATTTATCGGTAATTGCGCTTAAATCTCTTTTGGTCAGCTTGCGATTTGCCTCATGCTCTGCCAACACCATCAGCACTTTTTCTGCACTTAATCCGGTTTCCCTAACCAGAATTAGGGCGGTATGAAAGTCGGGGGTTCGCGTTCCTTTGACGTAGTTGTCCAAGGTTTTCTGAGGTATTCCCCATTCTTTCGCAAGGCTATTCACAGTTCTTCCTTTGACAGCCTTGGCTATTAATTCTTCGTAAATCATATAAAACTCCAATTACAAAGTTTGTACGTTTGGGCTAACATTCGTTTTGAATTAGCCCATTTGTACTTAGTTCATTTGGGCTATTCATACGATAGCACAAGTACGCGTGTACTAAGCGAAACGGCTAGTCTCGCGAATTTTCATCTTTTTCTATTCAGTCTAGAGGCTCGAAAAAATGGCTAAGTCGATCATTGAAATCATCCACGTTGTTCCCTTGTCCGGCGTCGGCAAAAAGTCCGGTAACGCTTATGACATGCGCTTTGCGCAATGCATCGTCCACCACGTCAATAAGAAAACGGGCAAGTGGAACCGCTCGTTGGTGAACTGCTTCTGCCGAAGCAATACAACGATATTCCGCGAGGGATGTACAAAGTTGATTTCCGCCTGTCGGTCGCA
>NZ_BADI01000504.1:0-189 GCF_000333555.1 Herbaspirillum sp. B65
CTGGATGCCGAACTGCGGCAGCGTGTGGGCGAAGAGGTTGTAGGTACCGCCATACAGGGTGGAGGCCGAGACGATGTTGTCGCCCGCTTCGGCAATGGTCTGGATCGCGTAAGTCACGGCGGCCTGCCCGGAGGCCAGGGCCAGGGCGGCGATGCCGCCTTCGAGTGCGGCCAGGCGTTTTTCCAGCAC
>NZ_BADI01000503.1:0-846 GCF_000333555.1 Herbaspirillum sp. B65
GACGCGGCATGTCTGGGACGGGCCCGCATGTGCAGGTGACCGATGATGGCATCTGGAGCCCGCAACGCACCGCTGAATTCCTGCTCAAGCTGGCACAGGCGCTACCCGATGACGGGCAGCCCCTGCGCGTGTTCCTGCCCCATACCCGCTATCTGCTGGGCAAGCTGCTCAAGCTGGCTACCGCCGTCAGTACGCTGTGCTATCTGGAAGAGGGCAATACCTCCTGCAATCCAGCCCTGGCCCTGCCGGCGCAGGATCAGGTCGTCGATGCCGCGCAACTGCTGCAATTGCTGCAAGCCCAGCCGCTGGTGATGCGCCGCCTGGGCCTGACGCCGCAGGCCATCCTGGCCGTCAATGAGGTGCCGGCGCTGTGGTTCGACGCCGCCAGCCCCAAGTATGGCGGCGCCTACCGGGTCTCGCCCCAGGCCTTTCCTACCCTGCCGCGGGTCAGCACGCTGTCGCTGTCCCCTTGTCATGCGCTGCGCGAACCGGGTCGCAACTGGCTGTGCTTCCTGCCCAATATCATCAACATGGTGGCGCGTCACGGCCCCCAGAGCGAGCAAGCCCAGAAGAACCTGTATGGACTCATGATGGCCATGCGTACCATGCAAGCGTTGGTGGCCAGTCAGCGGGCACAGCTGGTGGTGAAATTCCATCCGGTCGATGACGCCAATCTCAATCCCGCCTTCAAGCAACAGTTCTATGGCTACGGCGTGAGCTATGCCAGCTTCGCCGCCCAGCAGGCCATCGATGGGCAACTGGAGCCGGCGCTGTTCGATTTCGCCCGCTTCATCGTCATCAATGAATCGGCGGCGAGTCGTTATGTGGAATTGTTAAGGGACCGGA
>NZ_BADI01000502.1:0-2516 GCF_000333555.1 Herbaspirillum sp. B65
GCCAGGCTTGCTGGCGGCCATCACCATCACCGCCATCACCTTGATGTCGTATGCCGCCATGTCGGGCGTGATCGGCGGCGGCGGCCTGGGTGACCTGGCCATCCGCTACGGCTACCAGCGCTTCCAGACCGAGGTGATGGTGGTCACGGTGGCCATCCTGGTGGTGCTGGTGCAGTTGCTGCAATTCTTCGGCGACCGCCTGGTGCTGCGCTTCACCCGCAAGTAGGTTCCCGGGTTCGCTCCCCACGAAGGACGAATCCCTCGCTGCGTCAACCGACGTTCAATTGATTGTCATACCAAGAATGGAGAAAAACATGATCCGCAAACTGATCCCTCATCTGGTGGCGACCGCCACCCTGGCCTTCGCCGTGGGCGCACACGCCGCCGACAAGCTGGTGATTGCCGCCACTCCGGTGCCGCACGCCGAGATCCTGGAACACATCAAGCCGGTGCTGGCCAAGGAAGGCATCGATCTGCAGGTCAAGGTCTTCACCGACTACGTGCAGCCGGCTGTGCAGACCAACGAGAAACAGGTCGATGGCAACTTCTTCCTGCACCAGCCCTACCTGGACCAGTTCAAGAAGAGCCACAAGAACGATATCGAAGTGCCGATCACCAAGGTCCACGTCGAGCCCTTCGCTGCGTATTCGCAGAAGTACAAGAAGGTGGCCGACATCCCTGAGGGTGCGACCATCGCCATTCCCAATGACCCCTCCAACTCCGGCCGCGCCCTGCTGCTGCTGGCGCGCAATGGTCTCATCAAGCTCAAGGACAGCTCCAACATTTCCTCGACCCAGAAGGACATCGTGGAAAACCCCAAGAAGCTGAAGTTCCGCGCCCTGGAAGCCGCAACCCTGCCGCGCGTGCTCAACCAGGTCGATGTGGCCCTGATCAATACCAACTATGCGCTGGAAGCCAAGCTGAATCCGGTCAAGGATTCGCTGTTCATCGAAGATGCCAACTCGCCCTATGCCAACCTGCTAGTGGCACGTGAAGACAACAAGGACAGCCCCGCCATCAAGAAGCTCGCTGCCGCGCTCAATTCGCCGGATGTGAAGAAATTTATCGAAGAAAAATACCAGGGCGCCATCGTACC
This sequence comes from Herbaspirillum sp. B65, assembly GCF_000333555.1. NCBI lineage: Bacteria > Pseudomonadati > Pseudomonadota > Betaproteobacteria > Burkholderiales > Oxalobacteraceae > Herbaspirillum > Herbaspirillum sp. B65. Next base: position 1,097 of record NZ_BADI01000502.1, read on the forward strand.
GGCCTTCTGAGGCGTTTGGCGATCAGGGCTTTGATGCGTCATGTGAAGAATAAGCTCATGATCGCCACACGAACCGGTAGCAGTCTCAGGCTGCTGTGTATGACTACCAGCCACGGAGTGATCCGTGGCTTTTTTTAAAGGCAGGTAGTGGCACTGAATATGGATGACGGAAGCCTTGGCCTCAGACATTGGCAAGGACCAAGGGCCGAATGCGTGCCTTGATCATTGGCAGCAACTCACGCTGGGCTACGCGAACATCATATTCGGCCTGCAGATTGAGCCAGAATAACGGATCCATCCTGAAATAAACCCCCAGCCGCACTGCCGTATCCACCGTCACAGGGCGTTTTGCATTGATGATTTCACTGATGCGCGATACCGGCACGTCGATATCGGATGCAACCCGCGCTGCCGTTGTGCCCATGGGCTTGATGAACTCCTCCAAGAGGATTTCTCCAGGGTGAATCTCTTCCAATTTCTTTGCCATGATGCTTTCCTAGTGATAGTCCACGATTGCCACATCGTGCGCGGCCTCATCCACCCACTTGAAGCAAATCCGCCACTGATCACTGATGCGGATACCAGAACTCATTTCATCAATAGACGTGAGATGCGTTCTCTGCTGACCTTTACGATCCCCTTTCAGGAGTTCGAGTCGATTACCGGGTGGCACCCTCAATGCTGCAAGATCACGGGCAGCATGAATCATCAGCAGCTTGCGTCTGGCTACGCGCTCGATGTTCTTGAAACGCTGGACCGGATGACTGTTGAAGAGCATCTCAGTATCTGAGCAGCAGAATGAGTGGATCATCTGGAAGAGGATTTTATACCGCATAACAGTTTCCGCAAAACAGAAACTGAAAAATAGAATCCCATCATCCTAAAGCTACTTGGCTCGCAGAGCGCATCCGTCTATTGTTTTTTCCCCATATATTGAAAATTATCGATCTACGAGACAGGCGCAAACTTGGTGATCCCCTGCCCCAAGATCGCCCTCGCTCGGGCAAGGCGGCTTGCCCACCAGAATGAAGGAAGTGCCGAGCACAGCCAGGCACGGTGCCCCACCTATCCCACCGCCTGGCGCAGGTGAAGGATTTCGGTACATACCGCATTGGAGGCGGCGTTGTAGGCGCCATCACTGCCCAGCGATTTCTCGGCCTCGTCGAATTGGCCGACATTGATCAACGCGGCGACCTTGCCGGCTTCGACATGAAATTGCTTGTGGCATTCGACCACGGCTTCAAATTCAGGCTTACTGCCGTACCTGATCCGGCCTTCGCCATGGAGCCACTGGCCCAGTTCGCAGCAATTGTCCTGGGCGATGGAGGCCGCGTCCACTGGCGCCTACGCCTGATCGCGGTGCGCAGTTTGACCTCCATCCGGCGTGCTTGGTGATTGCATCTGCGAGGATCATCTGCCC
>NZ_BADI01000501.1:0-9347 GCF_000333555.1 Herbaspirillum sp. B65
ATTCCCAGGTCTTGGGGTCGATGTTCTTCCAGCTCACCGCCAGGCCTGGCACCAGCTTGTTGTAGTCGTTCTGGACCAACAGGTCCCAGAAATGCAGGTCCACCGAGCGGTCGCCGGCGTGATTGTTCAGTTGCGGATCAAGCGAAGAGAGCGGATCGGCAAAGGCGATGTTGAGGTTCTGCGCACGCGCCGCATCGGCGGCAACGGCCAGCGCGGCACCGCTCAGGGCGACGGCCAGCAGGCGGGTCAGGAGAGTTTTCTTCATGGTCGGGTTCCTCTGTGGTCAGGGTGTAAGCACTGCGGGATATCCAAGTTCTTAGTTCTTGACTGCTCGGTTCTAGGTCATCAAATCCATCTCAACGGCCATCATTGAGATGACAGGCACTCATGTGCCCCGGCGCAATTTCGCGCAACAAGGGCTGTTCTTGACGACAGCGCTGCGTGGCGTGCGGGCAGCGCGGGTTGAAGTGACAGCCGCCCGGCGGATTTAGGGGGCTGGGGATTTCTCCCTTGATGGCGGTGAATTCCTTCTTGCGCGCCCCCATGCGCGGCACCTCGGCCAGCAGGGCTTGCGTGTAGGGATGATTGGGCTGGTCAAACAGCTCGGCCACCGGGGCACTCTCCACCACCCGGCCCAGGTACATGATGACCACGCGGTCCGACACGTGCTCCACCACGCCCAGGTCATGGCTGATGAACAGATAGGTCAGGCCCAGTTCTTCGCGCAGGTCCATGAACAGGTTCAGGATCTGCGCCTGGATCGACACATCCAGCGCCGCCACCGCTTCATCGCAGACCAGCATCTGTGGCTGCACGGCCAGCGCCCGGGCGATGCCGATGCGCTGACGCTGCCCCCCCGAGAACTGGTGCGGATAACGGTCGCGCAGGGCCGGATCGAGGCCGGCGCGCAGCAACTGGCGGCAGACATAGTCATCCAGACCGCCCTCGACCTTGCCATTGACCTGGGCCGCCTCACCGACGATCTGGTCGACGCGCAAGCGCGGGTTCAGGCTGGCATAGGGATTCTGGAAAATCATTTGCACCTGCAAGCGCGCCTGGGCCTCTTCGCCACGGGTGAGGCTGGCGCGATCGCGACCATTGACCAGCACTTGGCCTTCCGAAGGGTCCAGCAAGCCACAGGACACGCGTCCCAGCGTGGACTTGCCGCAGCCGGATTCGCCGACCAGACCGACCACTTCACCCGGCAATACCTTCAGGTCGACCTGGTCGAGTGCGTGCGTGACGGCAGGTGGGCGGCTCCAGCCGCGCGCCTGCAACTGGCGCTCCAGCCAGCCCTGGTGGCGCTGGCCAAAGCGACGACTGACTGCGCGGGTTTCGATGAGGGGGATGACGGCCTTATCCATGGTGCTCCTTCATCGAGATAGGGTGATAGCAGCGCACCAGATGTGCCGGCTGCGGCTCGCTGATGGCTGGGGCCGTCAGGCAGTGCTGACTGAGCCGCTCGCAACGCGCGGCAAAAGCGCAGGTCGGCGGCAGGTGCAGCAGGTTGGGCGTCATGCCGGGAATCTGGCGCAAACGCGTTCCACGCCGGTTGTTGCTGGGCAGGCTGCCGATCAGGCCTTGGGTATAGGGATGCAGCGGACTATCGAGCACCGCATCCACACTGCCCTGCTCGACAATGCGCCCGGCATACATCACCGCCACTTCATCGGCCAGCCCGGCCACCACCGACAGATCGTGGGTGATCCAGATCAGCGCAGTGCCATGCTGGCGCGCCAGCCTCTGCACTTCCGACAGGATCTGCGCCTGGATGGTCACATCCAGCGCAGTAGTGGGTTCGTCGGCAATGATCAGGTCAGGCTTGTGCAGCATGGCGATGGCAATGGCCACCCGTTGGCGCATCCCGCCCGACAACTGGTGCGGATAGGCCTGCAGGCGCTCCTCGGGGCTGGCGATGCCCATCATGCCCAGGGTCTGACGCGCCAGCTCACGCGCCTGCTGGCGGCTCACCTTGCTGTGCGCCAGCACGGCATCGACCATCTGCGCCTCGACCTTGAGCACCGGGTTCAAGGTCATCATCGGATCCTGGAAGATCATGGCGATGCGGTTGCCCTGCAGTTCGCGCAACGAGGTCTTGTCCATGCGCACCAGGTCGCGGCCCTGGAACAGGATTTCGCCGCCGACGATGCGCCCCGGCGCATCGACCATGCCCAGGATGGAAAACCCGGTGACGCTCTTGCCCGAGCCGGATTCACCGACCAGGCCCAGGATGCGACCACGCCCCACAGAGAGCGAGACATCATCGACCGCCGGCAGCACACCATCGGGCGTGAAGAAATGCGTGCGCAGATGGCGCACTTCCAGCGTCGTCGCGCTCACTTCTGCCACCTCGGATTGAGGATGTCGCGCAGGCGGTCGCCCACCAGGTTGATGGCGACGATCACGATCAACAGCGTGATGCCGGGATAGAAGCTGATCCAGTATTCACCCGAGAGCATGTATTGGTAACCATTGGAAATGAGCAGCCCCAGCGAGGGCTCAGTGATGGGCACGCCCAGGCCGAGGAAGGACAGGGTCGCTTCCAGCGTGATGGCACGCGCCACCTGCAGCGTGCCGATCACGATCAGCGGTGGCAGGCAGTTGGGCAGAATGTGGCGCACCATGATGCGCCAGGAAGACAGGTTCAGCCCGCGTGCCGCTTCCACGTATTCCTTGCGTCGCTCCACCAGCGCCTGCCCGCGCGCGGTGCGGGCGTAATAGGCCCATTCCAGCACCACCAGGGTGGCCATCACGTTGAAGATGCCCTTGCCTACATAGGCCAGGATCAGCATCGCCACCAGAATGGAGGGGAAGGACAGCACCAGATCGGCAAAGCGCATCAGCAAGGTATCGAGCTTGCCGCCGACATACGCGCCCAGCAGGCCGATGAGCGTGCCGATGACGCCGGCGATCAACGCCGAGCCCACACCGATGCCCACGCTGATGCGCAAGCCATAGAGGATGGCCGAGACCAGGTCGCGGCCCTGGCCATCGGTACCCAGCCAATAGGTATAGGTACCGGCGCCATTGATGGTGCCAGGATGCAGGCGCGCATCGAGCACATCCAGTTGCATCAGGTCATAGGGATTCTGCGGCGTGATCCACGGTGCGGCCACCGCGCCCACGATCAGCAGCAGCACGATCACCAGCCCCAGCATGGCCGAGCGCGACGCCACGAAGTGACGCAGCACGCGCCGCCAGGGCGACTCGCGGCGCGGGGCCTGGAAGGCCGACAGTTCGGCCACGCGGGCGCGCACCTGTTCTTGGGTCAGATGGCTGTCGGGGTGCGGCGTGCTCATGCCCGGGCCTCCACTCGCACACGCGGATCCAGGATCTTGTAGAGCACGTCCACCACCAGGTTGATGGTGACGAACATGCACACGATCACCATCAGGTAAGCCACGATCACCGGCCGGTCCAGCGCATTGATGCTGTCCAGGATCAGCTTGCCGGCGCCGGGCCAGGCGAAGATGCTTTCGGTTACCACCGCAAAGGCAATGGTGGAGCCGAACTCCAGCCCGACCACGGTCACCAACGGGATCAGGGTATTGCGCAAGACATACATCAACACCACCCGTGCCGGCGACAAACCCTTGGCGCGGGCGAACTTGACGAAGTCCATCGGCAGCACCTCGCGCACATTTGCGCGGGTGAGGCGAATGACCAGCGAAATCTTGAACAGCGACAGGTTGATCGCCGGCAGGATCATGTGCCGCCAGCCATCGGCAGTCAGCCACGACCACTGCACGCCGAACAGTTCGGCGGTCTGGCCGCGACCGCCCGAAGGCAGCCAGCCCAGCGTGACTGAGAAGGCCATGATGAGCATCAGGCCGATCCAGAAGGTCGGCAGCGAAAAGCCGAGGATGCTGGTGGTCATCACCAGGCGTGAAAACGGATGATCCGGTTTCATCCCCGCCAGCAGCCCCAGCGGCACTCCCACCAGCAGGGCCAGCAACAGAGCGGCGAACGCCAGCTCCAGCGTGGCCGGCAGGCGCTGGAAGATCAGCAGGATGGCCGGTGTGTTGTAGACGAAGCTATTGCCCAGGTTGCCGTGCAGCGCGCCATTGAGGAAGGCCAGGTACTGGCGCCATACCGGCTGGTCCAGCCCCAGTTCCTGGATGATGCGCAGGCGGTCCACCTGGTCCACGTCCTGGCCGATCAGGATATCGACCGGATTGCCGATCATGTGCAGGCCGAAGAAGACGATCACCGTCATCAACAACACCACCATCAGTGCCTGCAACACGCTTTTCGCAATCGCTGCACTCATGCGGGCAGCTCCCAGGGCGCTTCGGTCCATTCATCGCCTTCCAGTTCCGGCTCTTCGTAGGACTGGATATTGCGGTAGTGGACCTCCACGTCTTCGCTGTACATCAGCGCAGCAATGCCCTGCGCCAGGCGATAGGCGCCATCGCTGATGGCCGGGATGTCGCCAGAGACCGTGCCATGGCTGGCTGCGGCCGGATAGCAGAAGCAGTGCACGCGTTCCAGGCCTGGCAAGCTGCCGGGGGTCTTCTGCTGGAATTCGAACACCGGTCCCAGGTAAGGCGAGTCGGCCAGTTCCTGGTCTTCTTCGCCGGCGGGTGGGGTGTAGCGGTCGCTCCAGCTGAGGATGTGCGGGGCGATCTCCTTGAATTCGCTGCGCAGGCTCCAGTCGATCTTGAAGCCGGTGGAGAAGAACAGGAAATCCAGTTCCAGCGGACCGCGATTGGTCTGCAGCAGCAGCGTGCCATCTCGCTGGAGCTCCACCGACTCGATGGCGGTGCCCAGCAGGAAGCGCGCATTGGCAAAGCGCGAGACGCGGCGCGTGCTGCCCGAGGGCGGCGGCACCTGTTGTGCATTGACATAGTGGCGGATGCGCCATTTCCATGCATCCGGCAAGTGCAGGTGACCATTGACCAGGCCGGGGTTGCCCGAGCCCTTGCCCTTGTTGATGCGCGGCAGGTCCTTGCGGCGGATCAGCAGATCGACCCGCGCCGCCCCCTCTTCCAGCGCGGTGGCCGCGCTGTCCATGGCAGAGGAACCACCGCCAACGACGCCCACGCGCTTGCCCTTCAGACTGGGATAGTCGAACACGTCAGACGAATGCGCCCAGCGATCGCGTGGTAGTTGCCCGGCCAACGGCGGCAGGTAGGCGCCACCCAGGCCATCGCGACCAGTGGCCACGACGACGCGGCGTGCCAACACGGTCGATTGGCCCGCAGGCGATTGCAGTTGCAATGCCACGATGCCATCGGCGCGCGGCTGCACGGCCAGCACCCGGTGCTCGTTACGGATATCCAGCTGCATCACGCGGCGGAACCAGCGCAGGTAATCCATCCATTGCAGGCGCGGGATCTTGTCCAGTGCCTCCCAGGCGGCCAAGCCGAACTGTGCCTCGAACCAGGCGCGGAAAGTCAGCGCCGGAAAGCCCAGCGCCGGGCCGGTCAGGGTCTTGGGCGAGCGCAGGGTTTCCATGCGCGCGGTGGTCGCCCATGGGCCTTCGAAATCCTTGGGCGACTGGTCATAGATGACGTTGGGAATGCCCAGGTGCGTCAAGGCGACCGAGGCCGCCATGCCGGCCTGGCCACCGCCGATGATGGCCACATCGATCACCGGCACGCCAGCGCGCTCGATCTTGGGCGTCCACGCCTTGCCGGGCAGGGCCAGCCAGTCCAGGTCCTGGCGCAGGCGCGCTTCCAGGGCGGCCAGTCCTTGCGGGGCTGCAGCCGTGGTCAATGTCGGTTCGGTGTCTTGCATATCGCCTCATCAAAAGCATGAAAAGACGAGCTCGGTATGGTCATTGCCGGTGATCGTCTGGTTTCGGGTTTTATGATGCAACGCCCTTCCCGGTTGACGCTGCTGCGTGCTTGCTACGGTACTGCCACAGAGCTACAAAATGATTTATAACAATTCGTCATGCAGGCTGGCATCCCGCTTGACGAAGCCCTGCAAGGTATGGCGTGCGGCGGTCTCCACCGCATCGATCAGTCGTTGCGTCACCCCTTCGACCGGCTTGCCATAGGGCGTGACCACACCGAAATAGAAAGGAATCTCCACCGCCAGGCGCTTGACCACCATCCCCTCGATGGGCATCCCATAGGCCGTGGCCGGCTCCACCAGCGCCACCCCCAGTCCGGCGCGCGCGGCCATGATGGCGTTGAAGGAAGTATTGGTATCGATGGCCACATCCAGCCGGCTATCCTCGCCCAGCGCAGTTTCCACCCGCTGGCGCAGGCGATATCGATTGGACATGGTGATGACGCGCTGGCCACGCAGGGCGGCGCGGGTGAGCTTGTCGCGGCCGGCCAGCGGATGATCGGCGCGCACCACCGCCACGCAGGGCGCTTCGCCAATCCAGTGCAGCTCCAGGCCGCGGTGCGCCACCGGCAGCGAAGTCAGCCCCAGGCTGACAGTGCGGTGCAGGACCGCGTGCACCACCTGCTCGGCCGAGGCGCTGCGTAGGTGGATGTGTTCCGGGAACGCACGATCTTTCTCGCCGGCCAGTAATTGCAAGGCCGCCGGGGCGATGGTCGAGGCCAGCGCAGGAGTGGCTATCAGGTGGACCGGATGCACTTCTTCACGGGCGATTTCGAGGGCGCGCTCGCGGATGCTGCGCAGGCCCACCAGCGAGCGTTCCACTTCTTCATAGAGCAGGAAGGCCTTGGCCGTGGGCGTGACGCGCGGGCCATTGCGGTCGAACAGGGCATACCCAAGTTCAGATTCCAGCTCGCCGATGGCCTTGCTGACGGCCGGCTGCGAACGGCCCAGGCTGCGACCCGCACCGGTCACACTGCCCAGGGTCATTACCGCCGCAAAGGCCTCCAGCTGATTCAGATCCATCGAAATCAGATTCCTTGATCAAAGTGCTTGCATATGATTTTCGAATTATAGGTTTGCTTGTATTCTATTTCAGTATAATAATTTTGTATAAGCAAATGCAGGACGCAGCATGTGACCGGGAATCCCGCTGCCGTCCTGCCTTGCCAGCTGGCAACCCTGCAAACCGTATATACAAATTCACTACAAATTCGCTCAACGTCGTTATCCAAATCGGAACCGCGGCGTTACTGTCAGTGACTGTCTTTGCGGGCCACCGGCCCATCTGCTCAACTGGATCACCCTGAACACCCGGAACACCCTCATGAACGCCCCTGCCCCCTGTCGCCCCTCAGCCGATCTACGCTTTCCCATCTACCTGGACTATGGCGCCACCACGCCGGTCGATCCCCAAGTGGCGCGCGTGATGTGCGACTTCCTCACCGACAAGTTCGGCAACGCCGCCAGCAGCTCCCACCCCTTCGGCTGGGAAGCGCGACGCGCGGTGGAGCAGGCGCGTGCGCAAGTGGCCGGCCTGGTGGGCGCCCGCCCGGATGAAATCATCTGGACCTCGGGTGCCACCGAATCCAACAACCTGGCGCTCAAGGGAACAGCCCACGCACTGCGTGCACAAGGACGCGGCAAGCATCTCGTCACGGTGGCCACCGAACACAAGGCGGTGCTGGACACCATGCATACGCTGGAGAAGGCCGGCTTCGAGGTCAGCTACCTGCAGCCGGACGCCGATGGCCTGGTCACCCCGCAGCAGTTGCGCGCCGCACTGCGCCCGGACACGCTGCTGGCCTCGATCATGTATGTCAACAACGAGATCGGCGTGATCCAGCCCATCGCCGCATTGGGCGAGGTCTGCGCCGAGCACGGGGTGGTCTTCCATGTGGACGCCGTGCAGGCGGCCGGCAAGATCGCCATCGACCTGGCGCAACTGAAAGTGGACCTGATGTCCTTTTCGGCGCACAAGGTCTACGGCCCCAAGGGTATCGGTGCGCTATATGTACGCAGCAACCCGAACCTGAAGCTGGAAGCCCAGATCGATGGCGGCGGTCATGAAAACGGGATGCGTTCGGGCACCCTGGCCACGCACCAGATCGTCGGCATGGGCGCAGCCTTCGCCCTGGCCGGCCAGTTGCTGGTGACGGAAGGACAGCGCATCCGCGCCCTGCGCGACCGGCTGTGGCAGGGCCTGGCCGATTTGCCGGGGGTGCAATTGAATGGCAGCGCCCAAGCCCGCGTACCACACAACCTGAACGTGAGCTTCCCGCCCACGCGCTATGGCACGCTGGGCAGCCAGTTGCTGGGTATCGCCGTGTCGGCCGGTTCGGCCTGCAACTCGGCTGCGGCCGCGCCCTCCTTCGTGCTGCTGGCCATCGGTCGCTCGCCGGAGGTGGCGCGCAATGCAGTGCGCTTTTCGCTGGGCCGGGGCACTACCGAGGCCGAAATCGACTACGTGGTGGCCACCGTGCGCCAGGTGCTGGCGCATGAAGTGCTGCAAGAGGCGAACTAAGGCAGGGATTTACTTAGTTTTTTCTGCGCCGGGCCGCCAGGCCTCATCATTCCTGGCAATTAGTATTGAACTGCAGATTTCTCCGATAAGCTAAGAACTTTTTATAAGTTCCCATGCTGCTCATGCAAGGTTAGACTCGGGGCCGTTTCCTTAGAACTGACCAACGTGATTCGCATCGAGCAACTCCACAAGACCTACCATGCCGGCCAGCGCGACATCATCGCCCTGCGCGACATCAACCTGGACATCGCCCAGGGCGAGATCTTCGGCATCATCGGCCGCTCCGGCGCCGGCAAGAGTACCCTGATCCGCACCTTGAACGTCCTGGAACGCCCCGACAGCGGGCGTGTCCTCATCGACGGCGAAGACATCACCGGCCTCGGCCATGAAGCCCTGCTGGGCCTGCGCCAGCGGGTGGGCATGATCTTCCAGCATTTCAACCTGCTCAACGCCAAGACGGTGGCGCAGAACATCGACTGGCCGCTCAAGATCACCGGCCGCTACAGCCGCCAGCAACGCGCCGCGCGCGTGACCGAACTGCTGCAACTGGTGGGCCTGGAACCGCACCGCGACCAGTATCCGGCACAACTGTCGGGCGGCCAGAAGCAGCGCGTCGGCATTGCCCGCGCCTTGGCCAATACCCCGCGCCTGCTGTTGTGCGATGAAGCCACCTCGGCCCTGGACCCCGAGACCACCCAAGCCATCCTGCGCCTGCTGCTGGACATCAACCGCAAGCTGGGCCTGACCATCGTGCTCATCACGCACGAGATGGAAGTCATCCGCAGCATCTGCGACCGCGTCGCCGTGCTGGAACATGGCGCAGTGGCCGAACAGGGCCGCGTGGTGGACATCTTCCTGCGCCCGCAACACCCGGTCACCCGTTCGCTGCTGGCCGAAAGCCATGCCTGGGNATGCAGCGACAATCTCTACCAGCGGCGCGCCGATGGCACGCTGGTGCGCCTGACCTATGCCGGTGAAGTCGCGGCACACCCCATCTGTCGCAACTGAACGCGGCTACCAGCGCGCT
>NZ_BADI01000500.1:0-1806 GCF_000333555.1 Herbaspirillum sp. B65
CATCGATGCACACCAAATCCCCAGGCTGGACGATGGTATCGGTATGCGCACCTTTCTTGTCGTCGTAATAGGGGAAGAAGTTGGCGAGCGCAACATCGCCATTGGTGACATGGACCACCTCGCCTAATTGCTCGGGAACTGGCTTGTAATTCTTTTCGACGTAGGCGCGAATCTTGTCCCCATCGATCCCGTCCACATTGGTGACTACCCGCCGCCCTTTGGCGATGGCAGGGACAATGACCTCTGCTACCACCTCATAGCTTTTGCCGGAGCCCATCAGGCCGGTATAGACATTGATGCCCATGATCAGCCAATCAGCGGAATACGACGAATTGTGAAGCGTGTCACGTAGGCCGACAGCAGCAGCGGTACTCCAGCCTTGATATTGAACAGATTGAGGAAATACCAAACTGCATTAGGAATGCCGCCGAAGGCATTCGTGAGCTGGTCTCCAGTCGGAAGGAATTGCACGATGACGGCCATAAATTCAGTCGTCACGAAGAACAGTGCGAAGAACACGACGAACTTAACAATAATCGACCGCAGGACGAATGCAAGGACGGCATTGAGCGCCGATAGAACGATGCCAAACATGTCGCCTCTCCTTTATGAGCGAAGAACAATGAACAGCGCTAGGAGCGCATAAACCACCGCCATTGCGGCATAGAGAGACGACCTCGATTGCTCCAAGAGCGCGCTATGATCCTTGAAAGCAATGTCTTTGCCGAAGACGGGAACACTCCAAGTCGGGCATTGCACATCCACACTAGGCACCACGAAAGACTTGAGCGTCGGAAAAATATTGCGCGTGGGCGCAATAATTTGCGTGGCGGTAGGAATGGGCTCTAATGACGGCGCGCCGATGCCTGGATCAGGGCCGAGATTTTCCAGCGGCTGATTGCTGGGGTTCGTGCCAGTATTCGGCGCCGAGCTGGAGGGATCGACCGAGGATTGCGGAGTGCTGGAGGTGGGCAATCCAAATGGTGAGGAGCTAGCCGGAGAACTAGACACCGGGCCACTGCTCGGAATCGGATTGGTGACGTTGCCGGTTCCAGGATCTACTGGCGTAGCCTGCTGTGGCGTTACAAAGTCCCCTACTGTTGGCCAGTAATCGGGATGCGAAGATTGCCAGTTGGAGACATCGCCCGTTGTGATCGGATTGGAGGCGTCATAAGGCAAGCCATCATAGCCGGACGAACCCGCAGCGTTTCGCCACGCTGCATTGGCGATATCGGCAATAGGCTGAGTTGGCAGAGGCGCTGCAAGATCAGAAGCAGATAGCGACTTGGCCGCATCAGCAGCGCTCATCGAAGGGGCCGCAGCTAGCTCTTTGAAATTGGAGGCCGGACAGACGCCGTTTGATGCAGTGAGCTTGATGCCAGGGCAGAGCGTTTTATTGTTGGACGATTTCTGAGGCGCACCCAGCGAGCCATTGTCTTCGGTATAGGAGCCGCCCGTATCAGAAACGACGGTGCGTATCAGGTGGCAAAAACCGTCAGATTTCAAGACAGCGCGCTGCGTACCATGCCCGCCCGAAATCGTGAAGTCAGTATACGAAGCGCCTAAACAAGCGTTAGCCGGAGAAGTCGCCACCGCATTGGAAAAGATATAAACCGTATCGGGAGGTGCCAAGCCAGCAGGCGTATTGATCGAGCTTGGATTATCTCCAACTTGTACGCTGCCGTTCTTGCTGTAGTACCACTTTGCCCCGAGGTAGCCGATAGCCCAACCGACAGCGGCAGCCACTGCAAGCGTCCCAATGACAATAGCGCCGACCGTTCCCCACGCCACCAGCGTGCTTATGCG
>NZ_BADI01000499.1:0-1228 GCF_000333555.1 Herbaspirillum sp. B65
CCGGCCAGAACAGCAAGACGGAAATTCTCTTGGTACTACAGGTATCGCGCTTGTAACTCAGGTGCGGATCAGTCGCCCGTTTTTGTACTGGAAAATCGTATGCAGGATATAGCCGTCATAGTCCATGATCCTCGCCACCAGTTGGCGCATGGTCTTGCAGAAGAATTGACGTCCATCCGGTCGCGTCCAGATGAAGGCCGCGCCCTTGCGCATCAGATTGCGAACATACAGCGTCAGACGCAGTTGCTTCCACGGCGGCACAAAGTTGGACGGGGCCAGCGCCTTACGTGTGCGCTTGAAATGAGCGAAGTAAGGTTGATACGGGAAATGCAGCAGGGGCAGTTCGGGTTGTTCCATGATCGCGCCTTCGAGGTGGTGTTAAAGCTGACCGGGTTCCTAGATTCGGAGCCCTCCGTAAGACCGGCAGTTTCGGTCGTTTCGACTCCACCGCCTGCCGCCGTTTTCCTGAGTTCTTCGCCCGATGATCGAATAGACGGCGCATGAGGCTTTTGCCGCAAGGGGGAAGGTTTGTAAAAGCGCGGTTGCTGGCGCTTTTATGAATGCCCCCTTGCGGCAAAAGACGCGCCGGCTATCGTTCATCGAAAAGGCGGAGAACTCTGGAAAACGGTGGCGGGTTGATCGGAGAAACGGCCTCAACTGCCCATGAGTGCGCAGCACTCACAAGCCAGGCTTTATGCGGTTGATCAAGGGCGCTGCGGCGCTCGATGAGGCGGGGGAATTTCCGTTACGCGTAACGGAAAAGCGGCGTAGCAAGATCGCGCCGCCCGCAGCTTGCGAGGACGGCGCGAGCGAAGCGAGCGCCTAGACTTGTATTAAGCATACTTAACGGAAACAAGCCTGGAGCGGGATGCCAAGGCAGACAAACCGAAAAGAAAAAAGAGAGTAGGGAAGGGCAGTCCAGAAAAGAAAATGCCCCGAAGGGAGTCGCAATCCGTTCGGGGCGTTCATCCAACTAGCTGAGATAGGTGAATGAATGTCTGCAAGTTATACCCCGGATTTTGATCTGTCAAACGTTTCGTTTGATGCCTGCAACGAATTCGAGCAAAAGTCTCCGGGTTGGAGCGATGAGGGCATCAGAAACACGTGGAATGACCGCTACGTGGCCCGCAAGGTCACATATCCAGACGGACAGATGGAAGTTACCGTCTGCCGTGAAAAACACTTCAAAGGCCCCGCTCCGATTATCGGCAAGCGCACCAAGCGCGGA
>NZ_BADI01000498.1:0-7324 GCF_000333555.1 Herbaspirillum sp. B65
GAGCTCGGTCCCGGGGAACCTCTAGAGTCCTCGATAGCACCTTCGGCGCGAAAACCGTTGATGTCATTGATCATGTCCACCTCGGCTGCCAGCGCTTCGCGCATGACGGCGGGCTTGTAGGTATCCAGCGACAATGGCTTGCCGCAGTCGCGCAGTGCGTAGATCACCGGCATGACGCGCTCCAGCTCCTGCTCCAGCGAGAGTCCTTCTTCTGCACTTCCTTGTTGTATTCGGCATCCCCCAGGTCGAAGCTGGCCACGTCGATGTCGACTGTCGCCTTGCCTTGTTCCGGCTTGGCGGCGTCGAAGTCGATGGCGGCGTTGATCTTGTTGAACTTGGCATCGACCGGCACGTTCAACTGCTTGAAGGTGGCGACCACGGTGCTCTTGGCGGCATCCACCTTGAGCGGTGCGGCCTGGGCGGACAGCGCAAAGGAAGCAGCGGCCAGGGCCAGGAGGGAGGGTTGGAAGAAGCGGGAGAAAGTCATGTCGGATTCCGTAAAAAAACGAGCAATATGAATAATCTTGCGTAGTACCTGCCTTGCAGGGGCTCAGGGCAGCATACGCTTGAAGATGTTGTCACGATCGATGAACTGGTGCTTGAGCGCGGCCAGCACATGCAGGGCGAAGGCGGCCAGCAGGGTCATGTTGAGCCAGTAGTGGATCTCTTTGAGCAGCGGCTTGAGCGCGGGATCGGGGGCCATCAGCACCGGCAGCGGCAGCACGCCGAGATAGACCACCGGCACGCCGGCAGAGAGGCTATAGAAATAGCCCGACACGGGAATGGCGAACATCAGTGCATACAGGCCCAGGTGCAGGCCGTGCGCCGCCGCTTGCTGCCAGCCGGGCATGTTGGCCGGATAGGCTGGCGCCTTGTGCGTGAGACGCCATAGCAGGCGCACGCAGGCCAGGGCCAGCACGGTCACGCCCAGCCACTTGTGCCAGGAAAAATACTTCAGCTTGGTCGGGGTCAGGCCGGGAATATCGACCATGGTCAGGCCCAGTCCGAAGGCGGAGATGATCAACAGGGCAATCAGCCAGTGCAGCAGCACGGCGGGTTTGGTATAGCGGTCCATAGGCGACAAAAATAGGAGGCGTGTTGGTGGCGTTTGGAGCGGCTGGCGCTGCGATGGTTCGGCAGGGCGGGCAGGCCGGGCTTGCGTGGCGAAACCAGTCATGATTCCGGTCGGCAAGGGAAAATGCCACTCTTGTTGATCTTGCTGAGTATAAAGAGCTTTGGCTGCTCGCATTACTCGCCGAAATGGCACTTCAGCCGTCCGGTTTTACGAGTAATTCTTGCAAAGCTTCACGATTGTGGAGGTATAAATGAAAAATGGCGCACATTGCTGTGCGCCATTTGTTCATCTTTATAAAATCTTATATGAAGAATTAGATTTGCTTGGCCAGTTCCACGGCGGTGCCGATGTAGTTGGCCGGAGTCATGGCCAGCAAGTGGTCCTTGGCCTCTTGCGGGATGGCCAGACCATTGATGAAGTCGCGCAGGGCATCCTTGGAAATGCCCTTGCCGCGGGTCAGTTCCTTCAGTTGTTCATAGGGATTTTCGATGCCATAGCGGCGCATGACGGTCTGCACCGGTTCGGCCAGCACTTCCCAGGTGGCGTCGAGGTCGTCGGCCAGGCGCTGCGGGTTGATTTCCAGCTTGTTCAGGCCGCGCAGGCAGCTGTCATAGGCCAGCAGGGTGTAACCGAAGCCCACGCCGATGTTGCGCAGCACGGTGGAGTCGGTCAGGTCGCGCTGCCAGCGCGAGACCGGCAGCTTTTCCGAGAGGTGCTTCAGCACGGCATTGGCCATGCCCAGGTTGCCTTCGGAGTTTTCGAAGTCGATCGGGTTGACCTTGTGCGGCATGGTCGAGGAACCGATTTCGCCAGCCTTGGTGCGTTGCTTGAAGTAACCCAGGGAGATGTAGCCCCAGATGTCGCGGTTCAGGTCCAAGAGGATGGTGTTGGTGCGGGCCACGGCATCGAACAGCTCGGCCATGTAGTCGTGCGGCTCGATCTGGATGGTGTAGGGGTTGAAGACCAGGCCCAGGCGCTGTTCCACGACTTGCTTGGAGAAGGCGGCCCAGTCGGTCTGCGGATAGGCTGACAGGTGGGCGTTGTAGTTGCCCACGGCGCCATTCATCTTGCCCAGGATCTCGACGGCGGCGATACGCTTGGCCGCACGTTGCAGGCGCGCCACGACGTTGGCCACTTCCTTGCCCAGGGTGGTCGGGCTGGCCGGCTGGCCGTGGGTGCGCGAGAGCATCGGCACGGCGGCGTGTTCATGGGCCAGTTCGGTCAGCTTGGCGATGACGGCTTGCAGCGAAGGCAGCAGCACGGTGTCGCGCGCGGCCTTCAACATCATGCCGTGCGAGGTGTTGTTGATGTCTTCGGAGGTGCAGGCGAAGTGGATGAATTCGGAGGCGGCCACCAGTTCGGGCACATCCTTCACTTTTTCCTTGAGCCAGTATTCGACCGCCTTCACGTCGTGGTTGGTGACGGCTTCGATTTCCTTGATGCGGGCGGCGTCGGCTTCGGTGAAGTCGGCAGCCAGCTGCTCCAGCAGCGCGCGGGCGCTGGCCGAGAACGGCTTGATCTCGGCAAAGCCGGCTTCGGACAGGGCTTGCAGCCAGGCAATCTCGACCTTCACGCGATGGTGCATGAAGCCCGCTTCGGAGAGCAGCGGACGCAGTTTATCGGTCTTGGAGGCGTAGCGGCCGTCCAGCGGGGACAGGGCCGAGAGAGCAGAGAGGGACATGATGGAAACGGATGAGATGCGTTGACTGAAGATTGGCGAGTTTTGGCAAGCATTTGCCCCAAAACCCGAATCGCCCGAGCCCGCCATTTTACCATCGGCAGGTTGCTCGGCCCAGTTTTCCGGTCCGGTCAAGATGTGCCCGACCGTTGCATTCCATTTTTGGCAAATGTCTTCACAAATTTGTCAGGAAATGCGAATGTTATAATCAATCAAGATAAATACTCCACACGCTATGCTAAAACTCATCGGCTCCAATGCCAGCCCGTTCGTGCGCAAGGTGCGCGTCGTGATGGCCGAAAAAAAGATCGATTACGAATTCATCCTGGAAGATGTCTGGAGCGCATCGACCACCATCCAAGAAAGCAATCCGCTGGGCAAGGTGCCCTGCCTCTTGATGGATGATGGTGGCGCCATGTTCGACTCCCGGGTGATCGTCGAATACCTCGATACCTTGACGCCGGTCGGCAAGCTGTTGCCGCCCAATGGCCGGGAGCGCGCCGAGATCAAGTGCTGGGAAGCCCTGGCCGACGGTACGCTGGATGCGGCCGTGCTGGTGCGCCTGGAAAAGACCCTGCGGCCCACCAAGCAGCAGAGCCCGGAATGGATCAAGCGCCAGTGGAGCAAGGTCGAGGCGTCGCTCAAGGCGATGGCCGATGGCCTGGGCGAGAAACCCTTCTGCGTGGGTAATCACTACACCCTGGCCGATGTGGCCGTCTGCTGTGCGCTGGGCTGGCTGGCCTTCCGCTTCCCGGATCTGGCCTGGCGCGAGGATTATCCGCAACTGGCGCGACTGTTCGACAAGGTGTCCGAACGCGTCAGCTTCAAGGAGACGGTGCCGCACATCTGAGCGGGGCAGGCCATCGACAACAAAAAAGCGCGCTTTTCGAAGCGCGCTTTTTGTTTGCCTGCTGCGGGTGCAGTGGCGTGAAGATTACTCGCTGGCCGGGGACATCTGGCTTTGCAGGTAATTCTGGATGCCGACCTTGTCGATCAGGTCCAGTTGGGTTTCCAGCCAGTCGATGTGTTCTTCGGTGTCGTCCAGGATCATCTGGAACAGTTCGCGGGAGACGTAGTCGCCCTGCTGTTCGCAGGTGGCAATGCCTTCCTTGACGGTCTTTTGTGCCGCCTGTTCCAGCTTCAGGTCGCATTGCAGCATCTCTTGCGTGTTCTCGCCGATCATCAGCTTGTGCAAAGCTTGCAGGTTGGGCAAGCCGTCCAGCATCAGGATGCGGTCGATCAGCTTGTCGGCGTGCTTCATTTCGCCGATCGATTCGGCGTATTCCTTGGCGCCGATCTTGTCCAGGCCCCAGTGCTTGTACATGCGGGCATGGAGGAAATACTGGTTGATGGCGGTGAGCTCATTGGTCAGTTGAGCATTGAGCAACTTGATGACTGCGGGATCGCCTTTCATTGGGGATTACCTTTAAAAAATGGATGGAAGAAAGAAACCGCGTTAGTTATGGGTGACGGGTAGCTGCCTGACCGCGGACGCACGGATCATAGACCAGATGTTTTCGTTGTTCATCATTAATTAGCAGTAATCATTCTTAACTTGGTTGTGGTTTTTATCAAGAAAACAAAAAAAACCTCCGTTGCCAGGCGCGGGAGGTTTTCTGTTGCCGCCTTGCGGGGCGGGTGTTTGCAGCGGTTTTGACGGTGTCTTGCGCGGCAGGTGAGGGCCGCGCAGTGGACTATTTCTTTTCAGGATCGGTCACGAAACCGATCTTGGCCAGGCCACCGGATTGCGCTGCCGACATCACCTGCGCCACCTTTTCATACTGGGTGGTGCGTTCGGCGCGCAGGTGCAGCTCGGGTTGCGGCTGCTTCTGGGCGGCAGCGGCGATGCGGGCGTTCAACTCGCTGCTGTCGATCTTTTCTTCATTCCAGAACACGTTGCCGGCCGCATCGATGGACAGGTTGATGCTTTCCGGCTTGACCTGGTCCGGCTGGCTGCTGGCCTTGGGCAGGTCGATCTTGACCGCATGGTTCATCACCGGGATGGTGATGATGAAGATGATCAGCAAGACCAGCATCACGTCCACCAGCGGGGTGGTGTTGATCTCGGGGTTGAAGTCGTCGTCCGAATCGGACAGGGAACCCATGGCCATCATGCCCTCCCGACCGCGGTCAGCTTGGCCTTGCCGCCATTGGGCTGGCCATCTTCAGCGGCGGCACGGGCGCCGGTGACGAACAGGGCGTGCAGGTCGAAGCCGAACTTGTTGAGCTTGGCGATGGTGGTCTTGTTGCCGCGCACCAAGGCGTTGTAGCCGAAAGTGGCGGGAATGGCCACGGCCAGGCCCAGGGCGGTCATGATCAGGGCTTCGCCCACGGGACCGGCGACCTTGTCGATGCTGGCCTGGCCGGTGGTGCCGATGGACACCAGCGCGTGGTAGATGCCCCACACGGTGCCGAACAGGCCCACGAAGGGGGCGGTGGAGCCGACCGAGGCCAGCACCGCCATGCCGGTCTGCAGCTTGCCGGAGGCTTCGTCGATGGCCTGGCGCAGCGACAGGGTGACCCAGTCGCTCACCGACAGCTGGTCATGCAGGTGCCCCTTGTGGGCGGTGTGGTGGCTCATGGCCGTCACGCCGGCACGGGCCACGTCGGCAAAAGGGTTGTCCTGACCCAGCGTGGCCACGCCGTCCGGCAGGCTGGTGGTATCCCAGAACTGATGGCCGGCGGCGGCCGAGGCCTTGCGGAACCGCAGCAGCTGGAAGGCCTTGGTGATGATCACGTACCACGACGCGATCGACATGGCCAGCAACAGGACGGCCACGCCCTTGGTAACGAAATCGCCTTGGGCCCAGAGGCTTTCCAATCCGTAGGGACTAACTTCCATGATGTTTCCTTCTATTTTGGTCTATCAGATAAGGGGAATGATGAAACGAAATGACTGCATGGCCGGGCTGGGCCCGGCCATGCAAGGTTCTTGGCTCAGTTCAGGCGGAACGCCAGGCTGCCCACCGTGCTGACCGTGATGGCACGGCCGTTTTCGATATAGGGCTTGAAGATGGCGCGCATCACGGCGCTGCGGGCAGCATCATCCAGGCGCGCATAACCAGA
The DNA here is from genome assembly GCF_000333555.1 of Herbaspirillum sp. B65. Lineage (NCBI taxonomy): Bacteria > Pseudomonadati > Pseudomonadota > Betaproteobacteria > Burkholderiales > Oxalobacteraceae > Herbaspirillum > Herbaspirillum sp. B65. The sequence continues at coordinate 5,820 of NZ_BADI01000498.1, forward strand.
GGACTTGGTGATCTCGACCTTTTCGGCGCGGCCGCTGGTGTTGACCGTCACGCGGAATTCCACCACGCCTTCTTCACCCATGCGGCGCGACACGCTGGGATAGCTCGGGTTGGGTTTTTCGATGTATTCGATGCCGGAAGTGATCTGCTTGGGCAGCACCGGGCCGGGAGGGGCGGCCGGCGCCGGCGTCGGTTCGGCGGCCACCTGCGGTGCCGGCGCGGCCGGTTGCGGCGGCTGGGGCGGGGCGGTGATGGCCGTCGGCGCCGGGGTTTCGGTCACCGGAATGGGCTTGGGCGGGGCGACGACCTTCTTGACGATCTTTACCTGCTTGGGCGGGGCCGGTTCGGCCTTGGGAGGCGCAGGTTCAGGGGCCTTCTCCGGCACGATGAAGGTGGCGATCACTTCCTTGGGAACGACGGCGGTGCTGACCTGCTTGACCAGGCCGCTTTGCAGGGCCCAGAAAAAGCCGATGTGCAACAGGATGATCAGGGCCAGCGGGCCGATCTTGCGTGCCTGGCGCATCAATGCGCTGGGTGGGGTGAGACTCATGAGAGACGGTGAAATGGCGTTCATTGATCTGGTTCAGGCCGCTGCCAGCGAGGGATGGAACACCACTGGTCGCGTGCCTTGCTGTGTTTGTCGGGGATTGCCCAGGCACTCGCGCAGGACGTTCTTGGCGCAGGAATGGCACTTGCCGCAGCAGGTACCCACGCCAAGTTGCTTGCGCAACTCAGCCATGGATGTCATGCCTGCGTTGACCGCCTGATGGATCTTGCCTTCGGAGATGTTGTTACAAACACATACGATCATTGTACGCCTTGCTGTCTGCTTTATCAGACACTAAACAGATCTCGCTCCTGCGACCATGCGCGAGAAGAAGTTGAATTTTTCCGGCGGCGGCATCGTCCGTTCCACCACATGCGCCCACTGTTCCGACAACTGCTGGCAGGTAGCCCGCAGCACCGGCGCCAGGTTGGGCAATTCGGCCAGGGCCTTCAAGTGTCTTTCGATCACCGAGGCCAGCTTTACGCAGCTTTGCGTTTCCTGGCTGTTGTTGGCGGTGTAGTGCGACATCAGATGCAGCACGACCAGCGCGCGGATCTCGGGGTCGTTCTCCACCTGCTCCAGTTGCTCCAGCATCAGCTGGAGCATGTCCGGCGTCAGGGCGTTGAGTTTGTCGGGACGGTTCAGGCACTCACGGTGTCCGGGCTGCGCCTGGCGACCAAGTCGCTGGGTGACTTGCGCGCACAGAATGCGCTCAATGGCTCGGTCAAGACCGAGGCGCAGGATCTGACCAAGATTCTGCGCGAGAGTCTCGGCGAAAACACCCTGGTGCCCGCTCCGGCCAAGCCGGTTGCGGCCACCCGCGCGCGTGGCAAGGTGGTCCGCAAGGCCGCTCCTGCGGCGGCCGATACTACCGACAGCGGCAACAGCGGTGGTGGCGGCAGCGGTCCGAATCCGTTCGGCAATCTGAAGTAAGGCAGGCCAGGCGGGAGCTGCAACGA
>NZ_BADI01000497.1:0-220 GCF_000333555.1 Herbaspirillum sp. B65
CAACGACGCGGACGCCCTGCGATTTCAGCGCCAGCGCAACGCCGGAGGCCAGGCCGCCGCCGCCGATCGGCACGATCACCACGTCCGGCGCGTGCGCGGCCAGCTCGATGCCGACCGTGCCCTGGCCGGCGATCACGTCGGCATCGTCGAACGCGGACAGGAAGCGGTAGCCGTGGCGTTGTGCCAGTTCGACCGCGAAGGCGTAGGCCTCGTCATAGCT
>NZ_BADI01000496.1:0-1167 GCF_000333555.1 Herbaspirillum sp. B65
CTTCATCCCGACACCATCATCTCGATAGGCGGCGGCAAGAAAGGCAACGCGCTGCCGGACGACTACCAGCAGCAGTGCTACGACTTTTTCAAGCTGGGACCGGAAAACTTCTGCGACGGTTACGGGATGGCGGAGATGTCCGGCTTCTGCCCGACCTGGCACAGCCAGGGCGGCTGGGTGATTCCGCCCTGGATCCTGCCCCTGGTGCTGGATCAGGCTGGTGAAAAACTGCTCAACCCGGCCGATGGCAAAGGCCGCGCCGAGGGACGCTTCGCCTTCATCGACCTGCTGGTCGACGGGCGCTGGGGTGGCCTGATCACCGGCGACAAGGTGGTCATCGATTTCTCGCCGACCGCCGACGGGGTGACCTGCCCCCACGTAGTCACCATGACACGCTACAAGGACTTGCCCGGCGGAGACGACAAGCTCTCGTGCGCCGGGACTATCGATGCTTATGTGCGCGGCTCCATCGGCGCCTGAACCACTCTCTCTACAAGGAATTGCTATGACAAACACACCACGTACATGGCTCATCACCGGTGTTTCCAGCGGCTTTGGCCGCTCCCTCGCCCAAGCGGTGCTGGCCCGCGGCGAGCGCGTCATCGGGACAGTGCGCCAGGCCCCCCAAGTTGTCGAATTCATGATGCAGGCACCGGGCCGCTCGTTCGCGGTGCGCCTGGACATGACCGACAGCGAGGCGGTGACGCGCGAACTTGGCGCTGCGATCGAGCGCGCCGGCGGCATTGACGTGCTGGTCAACAATGCCGGCTACGGCATAACCGGCGCCGTCGAGGAAGTCAGCCAGGCCGAAGCACGCCACCAGATGGAAACGAATTTCTTCGGCACCCTGGCCGCCATCCAGGCCGCCCTGCCCTTCATGCGCGCCCGGCGCCACGGCCATATCCTGAATTTCTCGTCGATCGCCGGGATTCAGGGCATTCCCGGCATGGCGCTGTATAACGCCAGCAAGTTCGCCGTCGAGGGTCTGTCCGAAGGACTGGCCGCCGAACTGAAGGATATGGGGATCAAGGTCAGCATCGTGGCTCCGGGCAGTTTCCGCACCGCCTTCGCCGGCCGCTCGATCCTCCGTGCCGAGCGCGAAATCGCGGCCTATGCCGACACTGCCGGCCAAGTGCGCCATAACATCGCTCACCTGGACGGCACCCA
>NZ_BADI01000495.1:0-1476 GCF_000333555.1 Herbaspirillum sp. B65
CGGAGGCTTGGTTTCCGGGGGGAAAGGCGGGCAGGGCGGGCTGGCAATTTTGCGTATAATGCGCATCCGTTCATGCTGACAATGGCCTGACAAAAGCCGATGCCCGATTTTCGCGGCACACACGGGTTTTCTTCACTTTTTCATTCACCAAGGGTTTGATGCGCCGACTGCTGCTCCTGCTGCTGACTCTGCTGATCCCGCTGCAATTGCTGGCAGCCACGGGAGAAGTACAGCTGCGTGAACAGTTGCGCGAGCAGTTGCAGGCCGCCGCGCCGGTGCAGCTGCATGCGCAGGCCCCGGTGGCTGCGCATCATTGCGCCGCGTCTGCTGCTGTCTCTGCGGCCCTGCATCTGCCTGCCGACCTTCTCGCATCGGGCAGCCTGTCCGGCGATGATCAACCCGCTGGCATCGATGACGATGACCAGCCCAGCGCACAGGGCGAGCTGGAAGATCCGGCCTTGCCGCCGGCCATCGCCACGCCCGGACTGCACTGGTTTCCGTTTCCCCACGCCTTTCCGGCAAGCCTGAGCTGGTCGTCCTACCTGCGCGACCAGCTGCGTCCTCCTCCGTTGGCATAAGCCCCGCCACATGCGCACCTGCCGCGGGGCAGGGCGCAGGCGCGGTGGCCGCTTCGTGCGCCAGTGCGCCTCTGTACTGACTCCCATCGTTTGACCGCCGTGCCGCCGCGTGCGCACGGCACACTTTTGTCCATCAGGAAAAATCATGAAACGCATCGTTCTGTTCCTCGTCACCAACCTGGCCGTGATGCTGGTCTTGAGCTTCACCGCCAGCCTGCTCGGCGTGAACCGTTACCTCACTGCCAACGGCCTCAACTTCGGCATGCTGCTGGTGTTCTGCGGCCTGATGGGGTTTGGCGGCTCCTTCATTTCGCTGTTCATGTCCAAGACCATCGCCAAGTGGTCCACCGGGGCGCGCGTGATCGAGCAGCCGCAGAATTCCACCGAACTGTGGCTGTTGCAAACCGTTCAGACCCTGGCCACGCGCGCCCAGCTGCCCATGCCGGAAGTGGCGGTCTATGACGGCCCGCCCAACGCCTTTGCCACCGGTGCCAGCAAGAGCAATTCGCTGGTGGCGGTCTCCACCGGCCTGCTGCAAGGCATGACCAAGGAAGAAGTGGAAGCCGTGCTGGCCCACGAAGTGGCCCACATCGCCAACGGCGACATGGTCACGCTGACCCTGATCCAGGGCGTGGTCAATACCTTCGTGATGCCTGCTGCACGGCAGCATCTGCGCACCTGCGCGTCTGCTCTGTCTCCTGCTGTTCCGCATATCAACGCAAACATCTGGAGAACACGACATGCTGCTCAAGGACAAGGTTGCCGTCATCACCGGCGGTGCAGGAATCAACGGTCTGGGTTATGCCACGGCGCGCCTGATGGCCGAGCAAGGCGCCCGCGTGGTGGTGCTGGATCTGGCCCAGGCCGAACCGGCTGCGGCGGCGGCACGCATCGGCAG
>NZ_BADI01000494.1:0-1537 GCF_000333555.1 Herbaspirillum sp. B65
CGCCGTAAGCACTGCAAATTGTCGTGTTTACGCACCGGATCGCTGGCGAATGGCCGAATATCGCGGCTTGATCCCAGGGAAAAGAGCCCCATCTGTGCTATAATAGAGGGCTTTAGTTCCGCCGGATGGCTCTTGCATCCCCACCCTGCGGCGACATGCCTTCACCCCGGCGCATCGGGGGGAGGGACGGCAGACAGCGGTATCGCTGCCGGATTGCAAGCGGCACGACTGCCTGCTGCACGCGATCGATGGCCCGCCGGAAAAAGGAACGTTGCGCGTGCAGCCGGAGTCTACCGGGCAACCGGTACCGGAGTTGCATCATTAGCATGACTTGATTGGCGCAATGAGTGAATTCTCAATTGGCAGTTGATTCTATGGCAAATGCAATGAAGAAACCCGCGAAAACTCCAGCAGCGTCGGCAAAGAGCAGCAAGACGGCAGCGGCGGTAAAATCGACCGCTGCGGCCAAGACCACCCAGGCGGTAGCCGCCAAATCGCCAGTCAAGGGGACGGCGAAGGCTGCTGTCACCGTAAAACCCACGGCCAAGACTGCAGCAGCAGCGACGCCGAANAAGACGGCAGCCCAGACAACTGCCGCCAAGCCGGCCCGCGCCGCATCGCCCAAAGCGACTGCAACGCCAGCCAACAAGTTACCCTCAGCCGCCGAACAAGCGGTTTCTGTGAAAGCGACGAAGACTTCCGTGACCCCCAAGAAACCCGAAACCAAGGACGCCAAGACCACCAAAGCGCACAGGTGGAAGGCAAAGACGTCAGCGCGACTGCTGCGTCGAGCGTAACCAAACCACTGATGCCGCTGCCCTGGCAGCCATCGACACGTCGGGCTATGTGCTGCCGAGCGTCAAGGTGCCGGGCCGCCGTGGCCGCAAGCCCAAGGAATTCCAGCCCGAGAGCGATGAAGTTGCCGCACTGAACACCATCGAGCGTACCGAACTGAAGGCCGCCGACAAGGCCAAGGCCAAGGATCGCAAGGCCAAGGAAAAGGCCTTGCTGAAGGACGCTTTCTCTTCCGACACCGAAGCCAGCGAAGAAGAGCTGGAGCGCCGTCGCCAGAAGCTCAAGACCCTGATCAAGCTGGGCAAGGAACGTGGTTTCCTGACCTTCTCGGAAATCAACGACCACCTGCCGGAAAACATCGTCGATCCGGAAGCCATCGAAGGCATCATCGGTACCTTCAGCGACATGGGCATCTCGGTCTACGAGCACGCTCCTGATGCGGAAACCCTGCTGCTGTCGGACAACGTGGCCAACGTGGCCAGCGATGATGACGCCGAAGCCGCAGCCGAAGCTGCACTGTCGACCGTCGATTCCGATTTCGGCCGTACCACCGACCCGGTGCGCATGTACATGCGTGAAATGGGTTCGGTCGAACTGCTGACCCGCGAAGGCGAAATTGAAATCGCCAAGCGCATCGAAGACGGCCTGAAGGACATGATCCAGGCCATCTCCGCCTGCCCGACCACGATCGCCGAGATCCTGGCTGCGGCTGACCGCATCTCCAAGGATGAGATCAAGGTCG
>NZ_BADI01000493.1:0-5926 GCF_000333555.1 Herbaspirillum sp. B65
CGCTTCTCCCCCGCCGCCCCCGGCCACGGCAGCCTGAGCCGTTCCGAGCACATCTGCAAGCAGATCATTGCCGCCATCCTGCGCGGCGAGCTGGGCGAGAACCGCAAGCTGCCCACCGAAGTGGAACTGGCGCAGCGTTACCAGGCGTCCCGCACCACGGTGCGCGAAGCCCTCTCGCGCCTGCGTTCGGAAGGCATCGTGGTCTCGCGCCGCGGCTCGGGCAATTACGTGCAGCGCCTGCCGTCGCTACAGAACAGTGCGCCGGCGCAGATTGCCAGCATCCATGACATGGAGCGCTACTACGCCTTTCGTGAATGCGTGGAAGCAGGTGCGGCCGGCATTGCCGCCACCGCACGCCAGCAGGAGGACCTGGCCTTGATGCGCCATTGCCTGCAAGCCTTGCGGCGCGCGCAGGTGGAAGGACAGACCGGGGTCGAGGAAGACCTGGCCTTGCACCTGGCCATCGCACGGGCCACGCGCAATCCCTTCTTCATTTCCACCATCGAACATGCGCTGGGACCGATACGCCAGTGCATGGAACTGGCGCAGAACCTGGGCTCGCCCCAGGATGCCGAACGTATCCAGGTCATCGACGACGAACACCAGGCCATCATCCAGGCCATCGCCGAAGGCTCGACCGAGCGTGCGCAGGCAGCCATGCGCGCCCATATCGGGCACGCACGGCTGCGTATCTTCGAAGGTTGCTGAAATCCAGGTATGCGGCGGATCAGTCCACCAGCGGATCGAAGGGGCCGGTCGCGGTGAAGGCCCCGCCCTGCAGGGTCATGACCGGATCATCGGGAGCCGGTTGCGGCTGGGCCTCCACCTTGGCGCGGAATATCTCGGAGCTGTCCTTGGGCGCATAGCCCAGGTGCGCGGCGTAGCGGTTGTCCCACCAGGTCTTGGCATTGGCCGACATGCCATAGACCACGGTGTGGCCGACATCGGGGATAAACAGTGCCCGGCGCAGTAATTGCTCGAAGTCGTCCATGCTCATCCAGCTGGCCAACATGCGGCGGTTGGTCGCTTCCGGGAAGATCGAACCGATGCGGATGCTCACCGTTTCCACGCCATAGCGGTCGAAGTAGAACTGCGCCATGTCTTCGCCATAGGACTTGGACAAGCCGTAGTAACCGTCCGGGCGCTTCAGGGCGCGCGCGTCGATGCGTTCATCCTGACCGTAGAAACCGGTGACGTGATTGGAACTGGCGAAGATGACGCGCTTGACCTGGTGGCGCCGCGCAGCTTCGTAGATATGGAACACGCCCTTGATGTTGGCTTCCAGGATTTCCTCGAAGGGCCGCTCCACCGACACCCCGCCCAGGTGGATGATGGCGTCGCAGCCGGCCACCATGGCATCCACCGCGACGCGGTCGGCCAGATCGCAGCCCAGGCTTTCCTCATGCGCCGCCGCTGGTGCAGCGGCCTGCATGGCGCTGGCCAGGTCGGCCACCCGTACCTGGTCGGCAAAAGCGGCCAGGCGCGGCCGCAACTGCCGGCCGACGCCGCCGGCGGCACCGGTCAACAGCAGGCGGGAAAAGCGCGCGCTCTGCCAGGCATTACGGTCATCGTCTGCACTCATGGGGGCGGTCTCCTGAGGGTGGCTCATTGTTGTGGTGGTCGAATCGGGTTCAACGCGCAAGGTGGATTGGAGTAAGGACGCTGGCTCGCTCAGGCTAGCTTGTACGTCATCATATCACTGGACGGATTATTCACGCGGGGTTGCCGCTTGTCAATCGTCAATCGGAGGGTTGGCGTGCCCCGGATCGTATATGAAGCTTTGTGCAGGGAATCACCGCATCGACACGACCAAGTTATGCATCGAGTGCAGGTTTGTTCCATGAATCGGTGGGCGAACAAAGGGAATTTCTTGTGCCCGCCTGATAAAGCGGCATGAGTGCATGAGTAAAAGAAGACAAAAAAAACGGCCTGACGGCCGCTTTGGTCAACCATGCTGGATCAGTTGCGATTCGTCGATTCAGCGCTGGATCTTGAACACACTGACCACCTGCGACAACCGCCCCGCCTGGTCCTGCAGTGATTGTGCGGCGGCCGCGGCTTGTTCCACCAGAGCCGCATTCTGTTGCGTGACTTCATCCATCTGGGTCACGGCGCGATTGATTTCCTCGATGCCGGTACTCTGTTCGCTGCTGGCCGCGCTGATCTCGGCCACCACGTCGGTGACGCGCTTGACGCTGGCGACCACCTCGCTCATGGTGGCACCGGCACGCTCGACCAGTTCACTGCCGACGCCGACCTTTTGCACCGAGTCGTCGATCAATTGCTTGATCTCCTTGGCAGCCGAGGCCGAGCGCTGCGCCAGCGAACGCACTTCGGACGCTACCACTGCGAAACCGCGTCCCTGCTCACCGGCGCGCGCCGCTTCCACGGCGGCATTCAGGGCCAGGATGTTGGTCTGGAAGGCGATGCCATCGATGACCGTAATGATGTCGGCGATACGGCTGGAACTCTCGGTAATGCCCTCCATGGTCTGCACCACCTGACTGACCACCTCGCCGCCCTGGCTGGCAATGTCGGAAGCGGAAGCTGCCAACTGGTTGGCCTGGCGTGCATTGTCGGCGTTCTGCTTGACGGTGGCAGTCAATTCTTCCATCGCCGAGGCGGTTTCTTCCAGCGACCCGGCCTGTTGCTCGGTGCGGGAAGAAAGATCCAGGTTGCCGCTGGCGATTTCCTGGGATGCGGTGGTGATCGCATCAGTGCCGTAGCGCACCTCGCTGACGATCTTGTGCAGGCTGTCATTCATGCTGCGCAGAGAATGCATCAGCATTCCGGTTTCATCCTTGCTGGCTGTATTGATTTGCACCGTCAGGTCACCCTGCGCCACCCGCTCGGCCACGCTGACGGCTTCGTTCAGGGGGCGCGAGACGGCGCGCGCCACGGCCACGGCCAGACCGAAGGCGATCACCACGATGGCCGCCAGCAGACCGATGATCCAGGCCCGCGCGGCATTGAAGACATCGTTGGCGGTCTGGTCGGAACGGGCACTGCCGGCGTCGTTGATCTTGACGATCTCATCCATGCTTTCCAACATGCTGCGGAAGGTCTTGTTGGAGTCGCCCTTGAAGAGGGCGCGGGCTTCTTCTTCCTTGCCGGCGCCAGAGATCTCGGCCAGCTTCTTGTCGAGCTCCAGGTAGCTGGCAAAGCTCTTGGAGAACTTGTCGTAGGCGAGCTTTTCTTCCGCCTCAGAAATCTGCGCCTCATAGGTAGCGCGCTGCTTGGCCAGGATGTCCAGGCGCGACTTGATGGCCTTGATGGCATCCTCGCGCTCGGCCGGCGTCGCGGCCGTGATCATCTGCAACTCCGAGATGCGCATCCGCGGCAGCGAGGCCTGGATGGCTTGCGCAGCCTTGATGGTCGGCAACCAGTTACTCGCCATATCGGTGGAGGCCTGGTTCACGACTTTCAACTCAAAGATGGCAAACACCCCCAGGGCCACCGTGAGCACGATGACAGCCGCAAACGAGAGGATGAGCTTCTTGGCAATCTTCAGATTATTGAACCAGTTCATGTCTGCCTCGTTATTTGACTGTGATGGATGCCATGGCCGATTCTATGGCAGGTCAGGATGAGGCCATATCGCTGATTACACGGGGGTTTACGCGGCAATTACCGATCATGCCCAACGTAACTGTCAGTGCCGTCAGAAAGCCCACCCAACAGGCAGGAAATTGTGCGGCCCTTCGTCAGTCATTCCCTTGCGACGATAAACTTGCCTGCGCAGAAACAGCCGGTGCAACGGAGAGCGCGCCTGTCTCTTGCTGCGAGCGCCGCTCCTGCCAGTCTCCGCCCAAGGCCTTGATCAGGAACACCGACACCAGCAGGCGCTGCCCCATCAATTGCGCGGCCTGGCGCTCACTATTGAGCAGCGCCTGTTGCGCCGTGATCACGTCCAGATAGGGCGTCACGCCGCCCTCGTAGCGGCTGTTGGCGATGTCCAGCACCCGGCGCGCGCTGGTAATGGCCGATTGCGATTGACCATAGGCGCGGTCCAGCGCTGCGATGCCGGTGATGCCATCTTCCACTTCCTGCATGGCGGTCAGCACGGTGCGACGATAGGTGGCCACGGTAGCGGCATAGCCGGCCTTGTTGAAATCCACCCCGGCACGCAGGCGACCGGCATCGAACAGACTTTGCGAGGCCGATACCCCGAGCGACCATAGCACGCTGGGTGCATTGAAGAGCGCGCCCCAATTGCGGCTATCCACGCCATACCCAGGTTGCAGCATGAAGCTGGGATAGAAGGCCGCGCTGGCCACGCCGATCTGGGCATTGGCAGCGGCCATGGCACGTTCGGCCGCGGCGATGTCGGGACGGCGCTCCAGCACATCCGAAGGCACCCCCAGCGGGATGGCCGGCAGTGCGATGGGCGCCAGCGAGGGCGCAATCGTGAAGCCCGGTGCCGGAGTGCCGGTGAGGGTGGCGATGGCGTGCTCGTACTGGGCACGCTGGCGGCCGAGGATATCGACCTGGGTCAATGTGTTATCCAGCAGCGCCTGTTGCTGGGCCACATCCAGGCCCGAGGTGGCGCCCAGGTCATGGCGTGAGGTGGCCAGTTCCAGTGCCTTGCGTTGCAGCGCGATGGCGCGTTGGACCACGTCCAGCTCGATATCCAGCTCGCGCAGATTGAAGTAGTTGCTGGCCAGTTCAGCCGTCAACAACAGGCGGGTGTTTTCCAGGTCGGCGGCCGATTGCTGGGCCGAGGCACTGGCCGCTTCCACCGAGCGCCGCACGCGTCCGAAGAAATCCAGCTCGTAACTGACATTCAAGCCCAGCGCGAAATCGTTTTGTACGGTGGCGAAGTTAGGCGAGTTGTAGTTGGTCAGCGGACGATTGGCCGAGATGCGGGCACGGGCAGCGCGGGTGTTGATACCGACCTGCGGCGACTGCGCGGCGCCTACCACCTCCAGTTGCACACGCGCCTGCGCTAACCGGGCGCTGGCAATGGCCAGGGTCTGGTTGCCGGCCAGGGCTTGCTGTTGCAAGGCATTCAGTCGGGCATCGTGGAAGCGCTCCCACCAGGGACCGCGCGGGCTGGCGTCCTGCGGTTGCATAACGCGCCAGGGAGCTTCCGGGGTCCAGGCGACGGGTAGCTCGACGGCGGGCTTGACGTAGTCGGGGCCGCTGGCGCAGCCCGCCAGCATCAGTGCGGTGAGCACCGTCGATGCCGCAAGCAGGGAACGCAGCCTCACGATGCAGCCTTTTGCTTTTGTTCCGGCTGCTCCAGGGTCGGCTCGACCTGATCGCCTTCGGCCAGTGAATCGGAGGGATTGAGGATCAGTTTTTCGTTACCGTTCAAGCCCTCCAGCACTTCCACGGTCAGGCCGAAGTTGCGACCCAGCCGCACCTTCTTCAGACGCACCCGGTTATGCTCATCAACGGCCGCCACCAATGAGCCATCGCGGCGGAACATGAGGGTATCGGCGGCGACCAGCAAGGTGCCGCTGGGTTTCAGCGGCAGCGCCACCTGCACGAAGGCACCGGGCAAGAGGGCATTGTCGGCATTGGAGAGCGTCACCTCGATCTGCATCGAACGCGTGACCGGATCGATGGAGCCCGCCGTGCGCGCCACCTTTCCCTCGAACTTGCGACCACGCAGTTCGGCCTGGCTCACCGTCACCTGCTGGCCAGGCTTGACCAGGTTGGCGTAGGACTGCGGCACGTTCACATAGACCCGCAGCGGATCGGTCTGCGACAGCACGAACAGCGAGCGCCCGGCACCTGGATCGATCAAATCCCCCACGTCCACGTTGCGGCGCGTGATGATGCCCGAGAACGGAGCGACGATGCGCTTGAATCCTTCCACCTGACGCAGCCGCTCGACGTTGGCGTCAGCCGCGGCCAGGTTGGAACTGGCCTGGGCGAAGGCGCTGCGGCGTTCATCGAGTTCCTGCGGGAGACCGCTCCT
>NZ_BADI01000492.1:0-3368 GCF_000333555.1 Herbaspirillum sp. B65
GCATCGCCCATCACCCAGGACGGCGGCTCAACTCGTTCATGAAAGACCATACGCGNCCAATCGCAATAGAAGTCTTTCCATAATGGGCTCCAGCCCGCTGCATAGCCACCGCGAAAATCCACCACCNGATCGATCACGATCCGATAGGCCACGATCAGGCCAGGAGGCAACAGATCATCCAATTGCTGGTATTCCGCCAAGGCCGTGCCGGGATCCAGCGACAGGTACAGGGCGGCAACACCTGGCCGATTGAGCCTGCCACCGAAGCGCGCGGCACCGGCACCTGAAGTCGGGACAAATGACCAGCGTGGAACATGAACCCGATAGGCGACCGTCTCAAGACTGGTCAGGATCATCCCGCGAAACCGGCATCCAGAGACAACAGATAGCGCACCAGATCATCGGTACGCCCCTCCGAGACCATGGTCTGCGCAGACTTGTAGTCAAAGACCGGTAAAGGGGAATTCTTGAACCAGAACAGGGATTTTTCCACGCTCCCGGCTATCTCGGTACCGATACGCAGGATGCGGACAGCGTCACGCAGATAACGTTGAACGCTTTCCGCCGCGGGTGCACGCGAAATCGTATTCCTGTGCACATGCGCGGCGGCCGCCAGCGCTTGCAGGTCCATGCTCAGCAACAAGCAGAAGCGCCGTGGAGACAGGATAGTCGGAGCAGCCGCTCCGCCCAGAAAACTCAAGAAAGCCTCGAAGTCGCGGCCAAAAGCCGGAATGGCTTCCGCACTGCCATCGTTCATGATGTCCTCGTGCGAGCACAATATCTGCACCATTATTGCACTCCCGAGGGCAGGTCACAATTCCCGTGTGTGCCGAACATGCTCATTCCTCTGGGCCGAGTCATAAAGCGAAGATTCTGAATCTCGCTGTGAGGAATTACCACAGCCCATTTGAACTTTCCCGCCGATCTCGTTTACTATCGTCGTTCAGCCCATCGATCCCCACCATGCACCAGAACCGATCCCTCACCCAGCGCCCCTCTGCCCTCGCGGCGGCAGGCTCTTGCGTGGGCGGGCTGAACACCAAAAAACAGCATCTCCGCTGACGGGGATGTCACGTCCCGTCCGGCGGATCGCCTGGCGGGACTGGATTGCAGCGTTTCCCCTTCCAGACCTTGCCCGGCGTACTGCCGGCGGAACGGCTTTCTTCAATCGTTCTTCATGAGGTCTACATGCAAACCAATCTGAACACCCCGCCACTGCAGCTCTACGTGGATGCCCAGTACGCCAGCCCCTACGCCATGTCGGTCTGCGTAGCCTTGCGCGAGAAGCAGTTGCCCTTCGAACTGCACACCGTCGATCTCGATGCCGCAGCCCAGCACGCAGCACCCTATGTCGCCCTGTCCCTGACGGCGCGGGTGCCGACGCTGGTGCACGGTAGTCTGGCGCTGTCGGAATCCTCGGCCATCACCGAATACCTGGAAGAATGCTTCACTGGTCCGCCGCTCTATCCGCAGCATCCCGCACAACGCGCCCGCGCGCGCCAGGTGCAGGCCTGGCTGCGCAGCGACCTGATGGCCATTCGCGAGGAGCGCAATACGCAAGTGCTGTTCTACGGCGCGCGCAAGGCGCCGCTCACTGCAGCAGCCCTGGCCGCGACGCAACGCCTGTTCCGGTTCGCCGAGGCCTTGCTGGCCCCAGGCGCAACTTGCCTGTTCGATCAGTGGTGCATCGCCGATACCGACCTGGCGCTGATGCTCAATCGCCTGGCCCTGCATGGTGATCCTGTGCCCGAGCGGCTGGCCGTCTATGCCCAGGCGCAGTGGCAGCGGCCGACCGTGCAAGCCTGGGTGGCGCTGCAGCGGCCACCGCTGTCGGCGTGAAGCACGCGGGTGGCGTGAGCGTTTGAATGCAAAAGGGCGGCGTCTCACGACACCGCCCTTCACTGTCACTTGCTGCGCAAACGAATCAGGCCAGCGCCTCCGGCCGCGGACGGGCAATGGCAAACACCACCGCCACCGCCACCAGATCGAAGGCCGCCAACAGCACGAACAGGGGACCATAGCCGATCTGCGTGACCAGGATGCCGAAGAGCAGCGTGAACAAGGTGGCGCCCAGATAGCCGCTCATGCCGGTCAGGCCGGTGGCAGTGGCCACCTGATTGCGGGTGAAGACATCGGAGGTAATCGAATACAAGGCCCCCGACAGTGTCTGGTGCGCAAAGCCGCCGATGGACAACAGCCCGATGGCCACATAAGGACTATCGACAAAGCCCACGCAGGCCGGACCGATCATGGCCAGGCTGCCCACCAGCATGACCAGCTTGCGCGAGGTGAACAGCGACACCTTCAGGTGCTTGTGGAACAAGGGGCTCAGGTAGCCGCCCAGCACGCACCCGATATCGGCCGCCAGGAAGGGCAGCCAGGCGAACATGGCGATTTCCTTGATGTTCATATGGCGCTCGGTGGCCATGTACAGCGGAATCCAGGCATTAAAGGTCTGCCAGGCCGGTTCCGACAGGAAGCGCGGAATGGCGATGGACCAGAAATTCTGGCTGCGCACGATCTTGGTCCAGCTTTCGCGCTGCACCTTCTCGGGGGCTTTTTCCTGGCCGTCCAGGATATAGGCGCGCTCTTCCGGCGAGAGCAGTTTCTGGTCGCGCGGGCTCTTGTAGAACAGCATCCACAGGAAGAACCACAGCACACCCAGCACCCCCACCACCACGAAGGACATCTTCCAGCCACCATGCAGGATGGTCCACACCACCAGCGGCGGCGCGCACAGCGCACCGATGGAAGAGCCGATGTTGAACCAGCCGATCGCCACCGAGCGCTCCTTGGCCGGGAACCACTCGGTAGAGGCCTTCACCCCGCCTGGAATGCCAGCCGCTTCGGTCATGCCCAGCAACGCGCGGAAAAAGGCCAGGCTTTGCCAGCCGGTGGCCATGGCGGCGGCGGCGCACACCAGTGACCAGGCCAGGGCAAAGATGCCGAAGCCGATCTTGGTGCCCACCGCATCGAGGACATAGCCGGCCACCGGCTGCATGACCGCATAGCAGATCTGCCATGCCACCACGATGTAGGAATATTGCTGGGTATTCATATCCAGCTCTTTCATCATGGTCGGGGCGGCCACCGACAAGGTGTTGCGGGCCAGGTAATTGACGATCAGGGCCAGGGTGACCAGGGTCACCATGTACCAGCGGATTCCTCTTACGTACTTCATGGCGTCTCCAAAAAGATTTTTTCTTCACAGGGGCAGGCAATGCGATGCGACCGCACCTGCCCGGCACTGCCGTGCGAGCGCATCAGCGGTGGATGGCACGGCAGCTACCAGGCCAGGCGCTGGCCAAAAGTCAGGCGGATCGGATAGGCATACCGGTCTCCAGTGGATGTTTCTTCTCTTTTATCAT
>NZ_BADI01000491.1:0-1166 GCF_000333555.1 Herbaspirillum sp. B65
CCGGCAGTATCAGCTGCGCTGGCCGAAGCAGCCTGAGCGACCCACCTCTTTCATCGACATCCACAAGAGCACCGCCACAGGTGCCTGTTCAACGGAGACTTTCATGATGACCCCATCCCCGGGTGCCGGCACGCTGGCCGCCCCTTCCGCAATCAAGCTGAGCGTGGCGGCCGAAGACGCGATCTATCGCAAGGTCTGGCTGCGCATCATTCCCTTTCTTTTCATCTGCTACGTGGTGTCCTTCCTGGACCGCATCAACATCGGCTTCGCCCAGTTGCAGATGAAGCAGGACCTTGGCTTCAGCGACGCCATGTATGGCCTCGGCGCGGCGGTGTTCTATGTCGGCTACGTGCTGTGCGAGGTGCCCAGCAACATGCTGCTGGCCCGCTTCGGCGCACGCCGCACCTTTTCACGCATCATGGTGCTGTGGGGCCTGGCGTCGGTGGGCATGATGGCCGTCAGCGACGCGACGCATTTCTATGTCTTGCGCTTCCTGCTGGGTGTGTTCGAGGCGGGCTTCTTCCCCGGCATCGTGCTGTATCTCAGCTACTGGTTCCCGGCACGCCGCCGCGCGGCGGTGATGGCGATCTTCTTTGCCGGGGTGGCGGTAGCGGGCGTGTTGGGCGGACTGGTCTCGGGCTGGATCATGCGTGACATGGCGGGCGTGATGGGCCTCTATGGCTGGCAGTGGATGTTTGCCATCGAGGGCGCACCGGCGGTGGTGCTGGGGGTGCTGGTGATCTTCCTGCTGGCCGACGGACCGGCGCAGGCCACCTGGCTCACGCCGGAAGAACGCAGCTTCCTGCAGAACCGCCAGAGCCAGGAAGCGCTGCGCACGCATCACGTGAGCGCCCACTCGCTGACGGCGCTCAAGCAGGCGCTGTCGCATCGGCCGACCTACCTGTTCGCCTTCATCTACTTTGCGCTGACCTGCGGCTCGCTCACGCTGAACTTCTGGATGCCGCTGATGATCCGCGACTTCGGCATCAAGGATGTGGTGCAAGTCTCGCTCTACACCGTCATTCCCAACGCCATCGGTGCTATCGGCCTGATCCTGATCGCGCGCCGCTCGGATCGCCGCAATGAACGCCACGGCCACTTCCTGGTATGTACCACCGGCGGTGCGCTGGCCCTGGCGGCGCTGACTCTGCATCCGTCGAGCTTTG
>NZ_BADI01000490.1:0-738 GCF_000333555.1 Herbaspirillum sp. B65
CGGAGCGGCGCGGACTAACGGCCACCATCACTGGAGGCCGCTTTCCGTACCCCACTCCGGACCGACGAGAAACACCATCCTTCCCGATCGGCCCGCCGCATTCAAGACCAGGAAACCAGAACAGCACAAGCTGGCCGCAGCAACGCAAATCGTTGCGCAGACCGCTTTTTCAAGACCGTTTTTCATCCCTCAACCAGACCATGACCCAACAAATTTCTGCCGCCGAGCAACTCCTGCGTGACGCCGCCCGCGAATACCACCGCACCCCGTCGCGCGGCAAGATCGAAGTCCGCCCCACCAAGCCGCTGTCGAACCAGCGCGACCTGTCGCTGGCCTATTCGCCGGGCGTGGCCTATCCCTGCCTGGACATCGAAGCCGATCCGCTGAAGGCCTTCGACTACACCTCGCGCGGCAACCTGGTGGCCGTCATCAGCAACGGCACCGCCGTGCTGGGCCTGGGCAACATCGGTCCGCTGGCCTCCAAGCCGGTGATGGAAGGCAAGGGCTGCCTGTTCAAGAAATTTGCCGGCGTCGACGTGTTCGACATCGAACTGGCCGAGAACGACCCGGACAAGCTGGTCGAGATCATCGCCGCACTGGAGCCGACCCTGGGCGGCATCAACCTGGAAGACATCAAGGCCCCGGAATGCTTCTACATCGAGCAGAAGCTCTCGGCGCGCATGAACATCCCGGTCTTCCACGATGACCAGCACGGCACCGCCATCATCTCCTCGGGCG
>NZ_BADI01000489.1:0-1617 GCF_000333555.1 Herbaspirillum sp. B65
CCCCACCCGGCCCCCGGCTGACAATGCCCCTGTTGCTGCCGGCCACACTGGCCGCGACCTGCCTGCCGGCCCATGCCGAGTGGTCACCGCTGGGCGAGAACAGCATCGGCAGTTTCTTCATCGACAAGAGCAGTATCGTGACCACCCGCAGCGTGCGCCAGGCCCAGATCCTGTTGAACTGGAACCGCCCGCAATTGCTCATGGGCCAGGGCAGCAAGACCTATTACCTCTCCGAAGTCTCGACCGCCTACTTCGACTGCAGCAATCGCCAGTTGGGATTCGGCAGCCGCAAGATGTATGCGCAGGCCGATGGTCGCGGACAACTGCTGCTGGCCCCGCAACTGGCCTATTCGGATGTGAAGCTGCAGGATCCGATTCCTGGTTCGACCGGGGAGCGGGCCATTGAGGCGGTGTGCGGTAAATAGCTGCGCCACTGGCGGACGATGCCGCAACACCCGCCCTCAAAAGCACACTAAGCCCATGTTTTCATTGAGAAAATGTATAATCTTGCGTATATCAAGGTTGTCATCTCATGAGAGGCCGATATGAAGCTATCGAGCAGGTTGAGGGTGTCGTTGCGCAAGCGCCAGGGCCAGGTCGTACTGCGCAGCGAACTCACCAGAATGGCCAGCCCCTCGCAGCTCAGTGCCGGACTGAATCAACTGGTCGGGCAAGGATGGCTGATACGACTCAGTGAAGGGCTCTATGCCAAGTCGCAGCCTGGCGAGGATGGGCGTGGTCACCTGCAAGCCCCGCCTGCCGACCTGCTGCGCGAGGCCTTCGCCAAGCTCGGCATTCAAATCAATGGCTTGCAACAGGACACCGAGCAAGATCGCCTGGTACTGTGGGTAGATGTCGGCAGTCGCCGCATCGAACGCAAGGTGGACATCGATGGCGTGGAAGTGCGCTATTTGCGTCATGCCATGCAGGACGGGATGTGCCCCTCTCTGCCTGCGAATCCAGACGACCTTCCCACCACAGGTGTACAGAGCTTCATCGAACGCTACGCGCGAGCCCATCGCGTGCATCCCGTGCGCACCGGACTGGACGACTATGCCGAAGCCGTCACCCGTGCCGCAGGCGATGACGTGACACTGGACCCGGTGGGCAAGCTGCTGGTCGCCCTGAAGAAGAAAGGCCTTCTCAATGGCGCACAACTGGCGCGCCTGATGACCAACTATATGCGGGAGACAAAAGGTGTTCGATCCCTTCGGCGACTTCCAGAGCGCGGGCTATCTACGCAACATTGAAGGTCTCAAGGATGGCGATGAAGCGACGTTGCCCATGCCGCCGAAGATACAACGGCCGTCGCCATTACCTGGATATGAAACGTAGCCGTGGCACAACCGGGCAGGACAACGACGACTAGCACAATCAGCAAATTATTTACGCTGGCGGGGCTACCTTGCTTTCCCATCTGGAGCATGAACTTCATCTCTTCAAGAAAGATAGATCAACACAAGGCTTGCTCTCGCGAATGAAATCGGTAATAATCGCTGGCTTGCGTCGCCGGGATGGCGGAATAGGTAGACGCACGGGACTCAAAATCCCGCGCCGCAAGGCGTGCCGGTTCGATTCCGGCTCCCGGCACCAGATGATTACTCAATGAAGACCTAG
>NZ_BADI01000488.1:0-5031 GCF_000333555.1 Herbaspirillum sp. B65
CGACCTGCGCTTCGTCACCGCGAAGCCGGCTCGGGCACACGCATGTTGCTCGAACTGATGCTGGCCGGAGCCGGTATCGCCCACAAGAAGATCAATGGCTTCGAGAACACCGAGTTCACCCACTCGGCGGTAGCCGCCTTCATCGCCAGCGGCATGGCCGACGTCGGCTTCGGCGTGCAGACCGCCGCCCACCGCTTCGGCCTGGGCTTCATCCCGCTGGTGCGCGAACGCTATTTCTTCGCCCTGCCGGCGGCGTCCCTGCAAGACCCGCTGATCCGCTCCGTGATCGACATCCTGCAATCGGACAGCTTCCGCAAGGTGGTCAACAACCTGGCCGGCTATGACGCCACCGACATGGGCAAGATCCAGACCATCAAGGAAGCCTTTGGCTAACTAGGGCCTGTTCCCCTCCCCAACTGCCGCTTGTAGGCGCCTGGCGAAGAGGCTAAACTCGCGCCCCTGGCCCGCTGCCGTCCTGGCGGCGGGCCGTTTCTTTTCGTCTGCCCGATCGCGCCATGAATTCCGCCGCACCCGCTTCCAAGCCCACCCAGCTCGCCCTGTCCGCACTTGCGGCGCTGGACGTCCGCCTGTTACGCCTGTTGGACGCCCTGCTCGATGAGGTACACCTGGCGCGTGCCGCGGCGCGCGTGGGCTTGTCGCTGCCGGCCGCAGCCAGCGCGCTGGAACGCTGCCGCCAGTTGCTGCGCGATCCCTTGCTGGAAGACGGTGGCCTGCAGATGCGCCTGACGACCACCGCCCAGGCCCTGCGCGAGCCCTTGCACAAGCTGCTGTATGGCGACGGGGTTGGCAAAGACAGTAACGCTGCAGCGGACCAGGCGCAGCCGGAGCAGGGTCTGGCCACGCTGGCGCGCCGGGTGCGCATCCTGATGCCGGACTATCCGGCGCAAGTGGTGGTCCAGGCCTTGTATCAGGAACTGCGCACCGCGGCGCCCCTGCTGGACCTGGAATTCCAGACCTGGCTGGGAGAGGCTGACGCCATCGCCCGCCTGGAACGCGGCCAGACCGAGCTGGTCCTGGGCGCGGCCACGCCCGCCCTTAACCTGCGCGGTCGCGAGGTGCTGCAGGAACGCTGCGTGGCGGTGATGCGGCGCGACCATCCGGCCGCGCATCAATTGACCCTGGCGCGCTGGCTGGACTATCCGCATCTGCAGATCGCCTGCCACGACACGCTCAACCGCATGATGGACCAGCAGGTCGCCATGCAAGGCCGACGCCGCCGCATCGGCATGGTGATCCCCAATTTCCTGATGGCGCCGGCCTTGCTGCAGGGCTCGGACCTGATCGCGGTCATGCCCATGCACTGTGTGCCGGCCGCCACCGCCGCTCATCCGGTGGCGCTGACCTGCCTGCGCCCGCCGCTGCCGCTGGAGGCACCGCCGCTGCGTCTCTTACAGCATCGCCGTCATGCCGATGACCTGGCCGTAGCGCACGTGGCGCAGGTGCTGGAACGCATCGTGCGCCAGCGCTTCGAGGGCCGCTGAACTAGACAGTGGCCGAAGAGGCCGTCACATCCAGGTGCTTCTGCAGGAAGCGCACACATTCGCGCACCTTGGCCGAATTCTTCAATTGCAGGGGATAGACCGCGCACAGGTCGGCCTCCTGGAAATACTGCGGCAACACCCGCACCAGCCGCCCGCGCTTGAGACTGTCGGCCACATCCCAGATCGAGCGCAGGATGATGCCATGCCCATCCACCGCCCACTGGTGGATGATCTCGCCATGATTGGAGGCCAGCCCACCCGAGACCTTGACCGTCTCCTGCCCCTTGGGCCCCATCATGCGCCAGATGCCGAAGGACTGATTGCGCTCGCGGATCACCAAGCACTGGTGCTGGCGCAGCGCAGCCAGGTCGGCCGGCGCGCCATGCTTCTTGAGATAGGCCGGACTGGCACATAGCACGCGCTGGCTGGGCAGGATGCGCTTGGAAAACAAATGCGGCTCATGCCCTGCCCCCACCCGGATATCCAGGTCGATGCCCTCGTTGACCAGGTCGATCTGCCGGTCCACCAGTTCCAGTTGGATCTTCAACTCCGGGTGTTCGCTGGCAAAGCGCGACAGCAAGGGCGACACCACCTTGCGCCCCAGCCCGAAGCTGGTGCTGATCTTGAGCAAGCCGCGCGGCACGCGCTTGGCGCTGCTGACGGTTTCCATCATCTGCTCCACGTCGTCGAGTATCTTGCGCGCCCATTCATGGACATTGCCGCCATCCTCGGTCATGACCACGCTGCGCGTGGTGCGATGGAACAAGCGCACGCCCAGCGCCTGCTCCAGCAAGGCGATGCGCTTGCTGATGTAGGCCGGCGAGGCTCCCACCTCGCGCGCCGATTCGGCAAAATTGCTATGCCGCGCTACCACGCAGAACAGGCGCAGATCTTCCAGCAGGGGAGAATTGTTCACGATATGTAGCCATTGGAGTCCACGATGTGTAGATTATAACGACTTGCGCTGATGAGCTTTCCGCGCCAGCCGAGACGCTGCGCATCGCCTGCCAAGCACGCCAGATCTCCCGCAGCGGCCCGAAATGTGGCAGTCTTGCGCTATCGCAATGAATTCCTTGGAGTCACCGGCATGAGCATCATCGAAGAGCAGGAAGTCCCGCCCGACCTCCCGCATATCCAGCGGATCGAAGTCAATCAATTGCAGTGCCTGCGCGTACAGACCGAACGCGCCGAATTGCTGATTGCCGAACAGGGCGCCCAGGTGCTGCGCTACCAGGTCCACGGCCAGGAGCCGCTGATCTGGCTGAGCGAGCAAGCCGCCTTCGAAGCCGGCAACTCGGTGCGCGGCGGTATCCCGGTATGCTGGCCCTGGTTCGGCGACCTCATGCGCAATCCGCCGCAAGTCCAATCCCTGCACGCCGGCGGCCGCCTGCCGGCGCATGGCCTGGTGCGCGGCATCCCCTGGCTGTTGATGGAAAACGCCATCGAAGGCGACACCGTGCGCCTGGTACTGGCCATTCCCCCCACCACCGAATCACCGGCCTTGCGCCACCTGCCGCCGGGTATCGAGCTGCGCCTGGAAATCCTGCTGGACGAGCGCCTGCATCTGAAGTTGACCACCCGCAACGGCAGCGAGCAGCACATCGCCCTGACCCAGGCACTGCACAGCTACTTTGCCGTCAGCAGCATCCATGACGTCACCGTCGAGGGCCTGGAAGGCCAGCGCTACATCGAAACCCTGGAAGGCTGGGCCGAGCGCGAGCAGAAACGTGCGCTGGTAGTCAGCAGCGAAACCGACCGCATCTACCTCGACCTGCCGCCCCACCTATCGATCCGCGACGATGGCTGGAACCGCCGCATCCATATCCAAGCCAGCGGCTCGACCTCGGCCGTGGTCTGGAACCCCTGGGTGAGCAAGGCGCGACGGCTGTCGCAATTTGCCGATGACGCCTGGCAACGCATGTTGTGCATCGAAACCGCCAATGTCATGGACGACCTGGTGGAACTGGAACCAGGGGCCGAGCACAGCATGGGCGTGAGCCTGTGGGGCGAAGCCCTGGGCGGCTAAAGCCTGCGGGCCCGGCTGAGGCGCTACCACTGCGGTAGCGCCTTTTTTCTGGACTGACGTTTTCTGCACTGTTCACGAATCGTGTTTTATAAAATCACCCAGTTCGTGGATGATCATTGGGCAGAAGCGTTCTATGATGGCTGCAGTTTTTATCGCCCAGTCATCTCCAGAGGAGCAGCAACGATGAGCAAGACCCACAGAATCGCCGTCATCGCCGGCGACGGCATTGGCCAGGAAGTGATGCCCGAAGGCCTGCGCGCGGTCGAGGCCGCCAGCAAGAAGTTCGGCATCGACATCGAATTCACCCACTTCGACTGGGCGCACTGCGGCTACTACGCCAAGCACGGCCAGATGATGCCGGATGACTGGTTCGAACAGTTGAAGGGCTTCGAAGCCATCTTCTTCGGCGCCGTCGGCTGGCCGGCCACGGTGCCGGACCACGTCTCGCTGTGGGGTTCGCTGCTCAAGTTCCGCCGCGAATTCGACCTCTACGTCAACCTGCGTCCGGTGCGCCTGATGCCGGGCGTGCCCTGCCCGCTGGCCAACCGCAAGCCGGGCGACATCGATTTCTACGTCGTGCGCGAGAACACCGAAGGCGAATACTCCGCCATCGGCGGTCGCATGTTCGAAGGCACCGAGCGCGAGACCGTGATCCAGGAATCGGTGTTCAGCCGCAAGGGTACCGACCGCATCCTCAAGTTCGCCTTCGATCTGGCGCAAAGCCGTCCCAAGAAGCACCTGACCTCGGCCACCAAGTCCAACGGCATCGCCATCACCATGCCTTACTGGGATGAACGGGTCGAAGCCATGGGCGCCAAGTACCCCGACGTGCGCCGCGACAAGTACCACATCGACATCCTGACCGCGCACTTCGTGCTCAACCCGGATCGCTTCGACGTGGTGGTGGCCTCCAACCTGTTCGGCGACATCCTCTCCGACCTCGGCCCGGCCTGCGCCGGCACCATCGGCATCGCCCCCTCGGCCAACATCAACCCGACCCGCGAACTGCCTTCGCTGTTCGAGCCGGTGCATGGTTCGGCGCCCGACATCTTCGGCAAGAACATCGCCAACCCGGTGGCCACCATCTGGTCCGGCGCCATGATGCTGGACTTCCTGGGCAATGGGGAAGGCAAGTACCGCCAGGCGCACGACGCCATGCTGGCGGCTATTGAACAGGTGCTGGTCAATGGCCCGACCACCCCTGACCTGGGCGGCAAGAGCAATACCACCGAGGTCGGCCAGGCCATTGCGGCGGCGATCTGAACCACGCTGCCCCAAGCGTGAAATGAACGATGGCTCGCCGTGTGCGAGCCATTTTCATGTGCGCGCAGCATGTTCATTCGCGATGGGCATGTTAGGATTGCCGCAACTTTATTTTTCGCGATCGTTGAGTTGGACATGGCTGCAAGCCTGCGCATGACGGGACACCGGGTAATAGCCGAACTGCTCTTCTGGAGCATCACGCTGCTACTGTTGCTGGAAGACGATGTCGCCATGCTGGCC
>NZ_BADI01000487.1:0-1076 GCF_000333555.1 Herbaspirillum sp. B65
GAAGGAGGTTTCTTCCGGGAGACGAAGTGGCCATCCTGTTCCTCAGCTGGTGTAGTTCAGCTTGGTCTTCTTGACGTAGGCGTACTCGACGTAGCCGATGGCGCCCTTGACCTTCTGCACGTGGCGGCAACGCCTTCGTTACCCTTGCCACCCACGCCGGTGGGCCACTTGACGGCGGTACCGGCACCGATCTTGGCCTTGAAGTCAGCGTTGGCCTTGGACAGGTAGGAGGTGAACACGTAGGAAGTGCCAGAAGCGTCCGAACGGTAGACCACGGTGATATCGTCAGCCGGCAGCTTCACGCCCGGGTTCAGGGCGGTGATTTCCGGTGCGTTCCACTTGGTGATCTTGCCAGCGTAGATGTCGCCCAGCACTTGGCCCGACAGCTTGATCTGACCCGGGGTCACGCCATCCAGGTTGACCACGGGGACCACGCCACCGACCACGGCGGGGAACTGGGTCAGGCCGGCTTCGGCCAATTCGCTTTGCGGCAGCGGGGCGTCGGAGGCGCCGAAATCGACGGTCTTGGCCTTGATCTGCTTGATACCACCACCCGAACCGATGGATTGGTAGTTCAGGCTGTTACCGGTGGCGGCCTTGTACTGTTCAGCCCACTTGGCGTAGACCGGGTACGGGAAGGAGGCGCCAGCGCCGGTGATTTCTGCTGCATGAGCGGCAGCGCTGAAAGCGAAAGCGCCAGCCACTGCGATTGCAACAGACTTAATCAGATGGTTAAACCCCATTTCTGCTACTCCTATGATTTTGAAGAGAGGATCGTCACCGAACATCACATTAAGAAGGATGACTTTCGAGACAGGGCGAACTTTAACCAGCTAATGTGACGAGTTTATGACCCGGCCTTGTCATCCAGACCAGCCTCAACAACGCCGGCAACGAGCCGCAGCGTCTCGCCAAAGGCCACCCGAAAACCCGCGCTGCCAGGCGCTGCGCGGCTTTCCTGACAATTTGATGTCAGCGTTTCGAGGAGGATGCAAGGATAGGGTTGCCGTAAAAGAAATATGATTTTGTTATCACATAGACTTCTCTTATACTGCTTTCATGTGACAAAGCCACAC
>NZ_BADI01000486.1:0-11018 GCF_000333555.1 Herbaspirillum sp. B65
TATTGAGTCCGTACTATGGCCCCTTAAGCGACGAAGCATGAATTTACACACATCGCTCTAGATCGCTAAGCACATGACCAACGATCGATGTATTCAACGGATCTGACCAGACATGGGAACGACCGTGGCTGGAGAAGCCATGCCGTTCAATCTGTATAAACGGTTCGTAGTCGCTACCTACGCCAAGGCCACGTGCTTGTTCCAGCGCTCGCTGCTGGATCCGAATAGGATCGCGCGGGTTAGCCCGCCTTTTCAGAAAGTTGCTAGTTATACAATCACTCTTTTCGTTGGACATAAGATTCCCCTAAAACTAGGCCAAAAAGCCAGTTTTAAAAATGTATAGGCGTGGGAAACCAAAAGGGGCTTGACGAAAAGCGGGCAGAGAGGGCAGAATACTGGGGTCTAGTTGTATCTGCGATGGCAAGTTCAGCGGCAACGCTAATTGCTACTGAACCAGTCTTGCTGTTGCTTTTCGGGAAGCCGACCTCCAGGTCGGTTTTTCGTTTTCTGGGGCAACTGTAAATTTTACATTGAATCTGACAATGTTTCAGATGGGAAATTTTTGCAGATAGTTGCCCAACAGAAAATTTGTATTCTCAAATTTTCGACACCTCCTTCTCTTGATCAAAAACAACAATTCTTGCGTTAAATATTTCTCGCTGAATTTGGCGAGGCACTTTAGCGCAACTGATCGGCTTGCGCAACAAATAAAATTTACCTCTAACTGGAATTGAGTGTCAATAGGCCGAATTTAGGCTATTTTTTGCCGACGTTAGCGACAAAAAATAAAACAAACCATTAGAAATCTATACAATTTGTATTAAGCCCAATAATGTGCCGCAAACCCTTTACCTATCTGGGTTGCATGCAATACGAGAAGATAAAATTTCGCCTTGATCGCTCACAAATAAGCTCAAATTGCACGAAATCCTATGAATTAGGGATACCCTCATGTATGCACAAAAAATATGCAACATGAACGAGTTGAGAAAGATGGAATTTGCACGTCGAAATAGATTGATTGGGCCGTACTTTTACCAAAAATTTATTACTTGCTGCGCTCTCTGAATTTCAATTCGAGGGCTAAAGAGGCACTCACTCGAAATATTCTTTCTTTCGACGAAGAGATGTTTTTCAACTTATAAATCTTGGCCGGCATTCGCGTCTCGCACGTAAGCTATTGATTTTATTGACTCGAAATTCAACTCATAATTAAACCTGTCAACTTACAATTCTCAAGCACACTTGCGCGCACTGACCGCCACCTCGCACGCGACATACCCTATTGGTCTTACCAATAAACTGGTAATATCCCATTTCCCCAACGACAGGCGCCCCCTGCGCCGTTCCCGAGACAACTCTTCCCCAAAGGAAACACGATGAAATTACTGCGTTACGGCCCGGTTGGGCAGGAAAAGCCCGGCATCCTCGACCAATCCGGCAAGATCCGCGATCTGTCTGCCTACATCAAGGATGTCAACGGTGCCGTACTGGATGACGCATCGCTGGACAAGATCCGCAAGCTGGACCTGAACAGCCTGCCGGTCGTCGAGGGTGCGCCGCGCATCGGCGCCTGCGTCGGCAATATCGGCAAGTTCATCTGCATCGGCCTGAACTACGCCGACCACGCCGCCGAATCCAACCTGCCCATCCCGGCCGAGCCGGTGGTGTTCAACAAGTGGACCTCGGCCGTGGTCGGTCCCAACGACGATGTGAAGATCCCGCGCGGCTCCAAGAAGACCGACTGGGAAGTGGAACTGGGCGTGGTCATCGGCAAGGGTGGCAGCTATATCGATGAGAAGGATGCAATGTCGCACGTGGCCGGCTATTGCGTGGTCAACGACGTCTCCGAGCGCGAATACCAGATTGAGCGCGGTGGTACCTGGGACAAGGGCAAGGGCTGCGATACCTTCGGCCCCATCGGCCCCTGGCTGGTCACCCGCGACGAAGTGGCCGATCCGCAAAAGCTGGGCATGTGGCTGGAAGTGGATGGCAAGCGCTACCAGAACGGCAACACCAGCACCATGATCTTCGGCGTGGCGCATATCGTGTCCTACCTGTCGCGCTTCATGAGCCTGCAGCCGGGCGATGTCATCTCCACCGGCACGCCGCCGGGCGTGGGCATGGGCGTCAAGCCGGAAGCGGTCTACCTGCGCGCCGGCCAGACCATGCGTCTGGGCATCGACGGCCTGGGCGAGCAACAGCAGAAGACCATCGACGCCTGATCGAGGCTGCTCGACGTACTACCGGCGCTGCCGCAGCGCCGTCGCATCGACTCCAATAAGAATAACGAGCAAACGCAGGCCAGCCCGGCCTGCGCTTTGCGCTATCCAATGACCGAACCAGGCGAGGAGACAGCATGAACCATTACGATTTCCAGGGCCGCAGCGCCATCATCACCGGCGGTGCGCAAGGCTTCGGCTATGCCGTGGCCGAGCGACTGTTGCAGGGCAAAGCCAAGGTGGTGCTGTGGGACATGGATGAAAAGGCGCTGGCCGCCGCTCGCGCCAAGCTGGAGCCGCTGGGCAATGTGGAGACCGTGAGGGTCGATATCGCCAGCCAGTCCGAGGTCCAGCAGGCCATCGAAGCCACCGAGAAACTGACCCAGTCCATCGACATCCTGGTGCATAGCGCCGGTATTGCCGGACAAAATAACCCAGTGGCCGAGTATTCACCGGAGGAATGGCGCCGCGTGATCGACATCGACTTGAACGGTGCCTTCTACGTCAACCAGGTGGTGGTGCAACGCATGATCGCGCAGAACTACGGGCGCATCGTCAATATCGCCTCCATCGCCGGCAAGGAAGGCAACCCGACCGCTTCGGCCTACAGTGCCGCCAAGGCCGGCATGATTGCGCTGACCAAGAGCCTGGGCAAGGAAACCGCGACCCGCAACATCGCAGTCAATGCCATCACCCCGGCCGCCGCCCAGACCCGCATCCTGGAACAATGCACCCAGGCGCACATCGACTACATGCTCTCGAAGATCCCGCGTGCGCGCTTCGTCAAGGTGGAGGAGCTGGCGGCGATGGTGGCCTGGCTGGTGTCGGAGGAAAATTCCTTCACCACGGCTTCCGTGTTCGATCTCTCGGGTGGCCGCGCGACCTACTGATGCGGCACCGCGAGCCGCAGTTGGCCGCACGGGAAAAATACTTCATATCATTGCCTAAAAGCCCTTAGCCACCCACCTCTATCGGCAGCCAGCAAAGAACCCGCCGACAATGCGGCGGGTTCTGCCTTTTTGCACGTCTGGTTCAGTACCAGGTTCAGCGCAAGGCTTGCCGGGGCGGTGTGATATCCACCTCGGCACGCCCTGCCGGGGCGGCACCGACGCCCAGCTCGGCCAACTCGTTGTGTGCCAGCAACTTGAACTGACTGACCACCTCGGACAAGCGCGTCGCCTGTTGTTGCATGGATTCGGCAGCAGCAGCAGCCTGTTCGACCAGGGCGGCGTTTTGCTGGGTGGTCTGGTCCATGTCGTTGATGGCCAGGTTGACCTGGCTGATGCCATCGCTTTGCTCGCTGCTGGCGGCGCTGATCTCGGCCACGATCTGGGCCACCTGGCGCACGCTGGCGACCACTTCATCCATGGTGCTGCCGGCGCGCGTGACCAGCTCGCTGCCGGTGCCGACCTTGCTCACCGAATCGTCGATCAGGATCTTGATTTCCTTGGCCGCCGAGGCCGAACGCTGGGCCAGCGAACGCACTTCGGAGGCCACCACCGCAAAGCCCCTGCCCTGCTCGCCGGCACGGGCCGCTTCCACAGCGGCATTCAAGGCCAGGATATTGGTCTGGAAGGCGATACCGTCGATGACGCTGATGATATCGACAATCTTGCGCGAGGACTCATTGATCGAGCCCATGGTGGAAATGACCTGCGAGACCACGTCCCCACCCTGCTGCGCCACCGACGACGCCGAGGCTGCCAATTGATTGGCCTGGCGCGCGTTACTGGCGTTCTGGGACACGGTCGAGGTCAGCTCTTCCATGGCCGAGGCGGTTTCTTCCAAGGCACCGGCCTGGCGTTCGGTACGGGCCGAGAGGTCGAGGTTGCCAGTGGCAATCTCGCTGGAAGCGGTGGTGATGGCATCCGTGCCGCTGCGCACCTGGCCGACGATGCGGGCCAGGTTGCCGGTCATGGTATGCAGCGCATGCATGAGCTTGCCGGTTTCGTCGGAGCGCGCCGCCAGCTTGTCATCGATGCGCGTAGTGAGGTCGCCAGCGGCTACCGCCTGGGCCACGTCGACCGCCTGCTCCAGCGGCCGCGTGATGCCCAGCGCCAGGCTGCGGGCAAACAGCCAGCCCAGTACCACTTGCAGCACGGCCAGTGCCAGCATCAGGTTGCGGCTTTCCTGATAGACCTGCTGGATATGGGCCGCCACGCGGTCGATGTTGGCGCGCTGCAGATTGAGCAATTGCTGCAGCAGATCCAGATAACCCTTGGCCGCCACGTCGAAGGGGCCGGCCAGAATCCGCGCCGCCTCCTCGGGCTGGCCATCGGCCTTGGCCTTGGAAATGGCATCGCGGTATTTGATGTAGTCCTTGCGCACCTGGCTCAGCTTGGTGAAGGCGGCTTTCTCTTCATCCGATTCGATCAGGGCTTCGATGGCTTTCTGTTGCGCGGTGGACATGCGGCTGGCAGCGGCGGCATCCTCGGCAAAGTAGGCCGCCAGGCTGGGATCGGCACTCTTGGCAATGGCCGTGGTGCGACGCACGCTGGTATGGATGGTGCGGTACCAGTCCGAGACCAGGCGCTCCTTGGTCAGCGGCTCGTGCATCATTTCATCGGTGGCTTGGGCAATGCCTTGCAGGCGCCAGATCGACAGCGCGACCACGACGCTGGCCGCAGCCAGGATGACGGCAAAGCCCAGGGCCAGACGACGACCTATCTTCATATTGGCTAAATAGCTCATTGGATTCTCTTTGCGCAGTAGGTGGGGTTGGCCAACCCGGTTGGGCAGCAATAGCCGGGCATTCGGCGCTTGATTCGCATAGTGCAGTGCAAAGGTTCCCGGCGCGATCAGGCATTTCCTGAAGGCCAGGCTGTCGTCCCTGTCCCAGCGAGGCTCGACCTCGCGCATTGGTACACCACACATATCGCCACTTATCCATAGGCAAGATGGCGCGCTCTTATTGCTAAAAATCCGCTGCGGTTGGCCTACGGCTCGCGTCACGGCAGGCTTGGCATCTGCAGCCAAAAGTCCAGACCGCTGGCGAGGCGCTATTGTTGCCAACAAGCCAGATGAGCTGGCATTCGTATTTGTACTTACTGACAGCAAGTCAGCTTTGAGCTATTGGCGCCATGGTACGCCGATGTGGCCGGTTCAAACATGAAAAAAGGATGCCGAAGCATCCTCTCCAATTGGTTTAGCCGCGTTTGTTCAAGGGAAATCACGATATCACTACTGCTCGGCATAATCCGCGATGGTCTGGGTGGCCGGGAAATGCACCGAGAAGGTGCTGCCATGATCGGGCACGGAGGCGATGTCCAGCGTGGCATGGTGGCGCAGCAGTACATGGCGCACGATGGCCAGGCCCAGGCCGGTACCCTGGGTTTCGCGCGAGCGGCTCTTGTCGACGCGGTAGAAGCGCTCGGTCAGGCGCGAGATGTGTTCGGGGCTGATGCCGATGCCGGTATCCTGCACCGAGAAATGCGCACCCTCTTCATCGCTCTCCCAGCGCAGCGTGATGGTGCCGCCTTCGGGGGTATAGCGCACGGCATTGGTGACCAGATTGGTGAAGGCGCTGCGCAGTTCGTCGGCACTGCCCTTCAGATCGGGGCCATCGACGATGAGCCGGATGTCGTGCTTGCCGGCCGACAGCGCCCGCCCTTCCTCGGCGATGCGCTCCAGCAGGGGCCGCACGTGCAGCACCTCCGAGCGCAGCGGATAGTCGATCGACTCCAGGCGGGTCAGCGTCAACATGTCGTCGATCAGGTTTTGCATACGCTGGCCCTGCTCGGTCATCAGCTTGAGGTGCGCGGTGCGGGTGGCTTGATCCAGGTTGGGCTGGGCCAGGGCGATTTCGAGGAAACCGTTGATGACGGTGAGCGGAGTGCGCAATTCATGCGAGGCATTGGCCACGAAGTCGCGTCGCATCATGTCGATACGTTGCGACTCGGTCACATCATGGGTGACCAGGATCTGACGCCGGTTTTCGAAGGGGATGATCTGGATGATGAGCTTGCGTTCGTGCAGGGCAAGGGTGAGCGGTTGTTCGTAGCGGCCCAGGATGATGTAGTCGATGAAGGCGGGATTACGGATCAGGTTGGTGACGCGCATCCCCTTGTCGCGGTCCAGCTTCAGGCCCAGGTGCTGTTGCGCCGCGGGGTTGCACCACTCCAGGAACAGCACGTCATCCATGATCACTACGCCATCGGGCAGCAGGCTCATGGCCTGGCGGAAGCGCGCCAGCCACTCGGCCAGCTCGGCCTGGTTCTTTTCATCGTCGCGATGCATCCGGTACAGGCGCGCATAGACATCGGTCCAGGCGCCCCAGCCATCGGGCAGGCGTGACTGGCCGGCATCATCCAGCCAGGTCGACAGCCGCAGCAGGTAATGCAGGTGAGCGATCATCATCGCCCCCACCCCCAGCACCGCCGTGACCAGCCCGACGATGGGACCGAAGAAGAAACCGACGACTCCTGCACCGCCCAGGCAAAACACCAGGCGTAATACGGCAGGAATCCAGAACAATAGTTGTGGACTCATTGATTTGGCAGATAAATCTTGGAAACACCCGCTTAAGCGTATTTGTAATTGTCGCCTGATTATGGACGATATGGGCAGTGTTGCCTAACGCGGGCGAGGTCTTATCGGTTTTATTTGGTGGAGAGCATGTAGCCCACGCTGCGTACCGTCTTGATCAGGCACTCGGCATCGCGCAGGGCCTTGCGCAGGCGCAGCACGTGGACATCCACGGTACGCTCTTCGATCACCACGTGGTCGCCCCAGACGCGGTCCAGCAACTGGCTGCGCGAGAACACGCGGTCGGGATGGGCGAGGAAGAACTTGAGCAGCTTGTATTCGGCATGACCGATATCGATGCGGGCGCCATCCAGGCTCACCGAGCAACTGGCCGGATCCAGCGTGATGGGGCCGGCCGACATCACCTCCTGCGCGTGTTCCGGGCTCTTGCGACGCAACAGCGCCTTGATGCGCGCGGTCAGTTCGCGTGGCGAGAACGGCTTGGTGATGTAGTCGTCGGCACCGTTGTCGAGGCCCGCGATCTTGTCTTCTTCCATGCTCTTGGCGGTGAGCATGATCACCGAGAGTTGCGCCAACTGACGATCGGCGCGGATGCGCGAGAGCAGGTGCAGGCCGCTGCGGTCGGGCAACATCCAGTCCAGCAGCACCAGCTGGGGGGCCCGATGCTGCACGAAGTCCCAAGCGGCAGCCGCATTGGAGACGACGAAGCTGGACCAGCCGGCCTCTTTCAAGGTGAAGGCAATCAGTTCGGCAATGGAGGGTTCGTCTTCGACGATGAGGATAGTAGTCATGATAGTGATGCTTCTTAGCTGTATCGCGGGTCTCCCCTCCGCAATCCGGTGCCAGGCGGCTCTTTCCCCGCCGCCGCCACCGGTGCCGTCGTGCTTAGTCTGCTTCCTGGGCCGGCTTGGCCGCAGCGAAATCGGAATGGCGGATATCCTTGCCACCGACCACGTAGACCACGTATTCGGCGATGTTCTTGGCATGGTCGCCGATGCGTTCGATGGCCTTGGCCACCCACAGAGTATCGATGGAACCGGAGATGGTGCGTGCATCTTCCATCATGAAGGTGATCAGGCTGCGGGTGATGGAGCGGAAGCCATGATCGATGCGTTCATCCTGCTTGATCAGCTCGGCCGCCTGCTGGTCATCCAGGCGGGCGAAGGCATCCAGGGCGCTACGCAACTGGTCCATGGCCTGCTCGGCGATCAGGCTCACGGTCTCGTAGTGCGACACCAGGCCGATCCCACGCTTGTGCAGGTGGATCGCGGTACGCGCGATCTTGGTCGCCTCATCGCCCACGCGTTCCAGGTCGGTGATGATCTTGATGGTAGCCATGACGGTACGCAGGTCATTGGCCGTCGGCTGGCGCCGCACGATCAGGTGGCTGCAAGCGTCATCGAGTCGACTTCCAGGCGATTGACGGCTTCGTCATCCTTCATCACGCGATGGGCGACGTCGAGGTTACCGTTACGGAAAGCCGCAATCGCGTCCTGGAACTGGTGTTCCACCATGCCGCCCATGGCAAGCACCTTGGAGCGGATCTGCTCCAGATCCTGGTCATACTGTTTGGAGGAATGATCGCCGGTCATGTGACGCCCCTAAAAAGAAATTCTATAAATAATATGTACAGTGCAATGACTACGGTTCGGGGTGCGGCATGGGCGTAGCGAGCAATCCCGAGGTCTGCGGGAGAAGCGCAGCCGTACTGGGGTACGGCGAGCATCGCAGCGCAGAGATCGGGATGCGCAGTAGCCCAGGCCGTACCCCTTTTAGCCAAAGCGGCCGGTGATGTAGTCTTGGGTTTCCTTGCGCACCGGATTCATGAAGATCTGGTCAGTCTCGCCAAACTCCACCAGCTCGCCCAGGTACATGTAGGCGGTGTAATCCGAGCAACGCGCCGCCTGTTGCATGTTGTGGGTCACGATGGCGATGGTGTAGTCGTTCTTCAACTCACCGATCAGTTCTTCCACCTTGGCCGTCGAAATCGGATCCAGCGCCGAGGTCGGTTCATCCAGCAGCAACACTTCCGGCTTGACCGCCACGCCGCGTGCGATACACAGACGCTGTTGCTGACCGCCGGAGAGCGACAGGCCGCTCTTGTGCAGCTTGTCCTTGACTTCACCCCACAGGGCGGCCTTGTTGAGCGCCCATTCGACGCGCTCATCCATCTCGCCCTTGGGCAGGTTTTCATACAGGCGGATACCGAAGGCGATGTTGTCGTAGACCGACATCGGGAACGGCGTCGGCTTCTGGAACACCATGCCGACCTTGGCGCGCAGCATGTTCAAGTCCTGGCCGGGTTCGAGAATGTTGTTGCCGGCGTAGATGATCTTGCCTTCGGCG
The DNA here is from genome assembly GCF_000333555.1 of Herbaspirillum sp. B65. Taxonomy (NCBI): domain Bacteria; kingdom Pseudomonadati; phylum Pseudomonadota; class Betaproteobacteria; order Burkholderiales; family Oxalobacteraceae; genus Herbaspirillum; species Herbaspirillum sp. B65. Next base: position 9,054 of record NZ_BADI01000486.1, read on the forward strand.
CGCTGACCGGGATAGAGGTCATACATGCGGTTGAAGGTACGCAGCAGCGTGGACTTGCCGCAACCCGACGGGCCGATGAAGGCGGTCACCTTGCCTTCCCAGATGTTGAGGTTGATGTTCTTTAAGCCCTGGAATCCGCCGTAGTAGAAATTGAGTTGCGAAACTTCCAGCGTGGCCTTCAGGGCCGCAGCGGCATTGTGGGGTGCGGTCGAAGCGTGGCTTGCCATTTGATGAGCAGTAGTCATGTCGGTCACTTGGAGAATTAGCCGGGGATTTGTTGCTTGAACAGGGTACGCGAGAGCACGTTTAGCAGCAGCACGCTGAAGGTGATCAGCAAGGCGCCGCCCCATGCCAGCGAGACCCAGTTGTCATATGGGCTCATGGCGAACTGGTTGATCACCACCGGCAGGTTGGCAATCGGACGGTTCATGTTGGTGCTGAAGAACTGGTTGTTCAACGCAGTGAAGAGCAGCGGTGCGGTCTCGCCCGAGATACGGGCCACCGCCAGCAGCACACCGGTCACCACGCCCGCCTTGACCGCACGCAGACGCACGATGATGGCCACCTTCCAGCGCGGGGCGCCCAGCGCGAAGGCCGCTTCACGCAGACCACTCGGCACCAGCTTCAACATGTTGTCGGTGGTACGCACCACCACCGGAATGGCGATGAGCGAAATGGCGAAGGTACCGGCCCAGCCCGAGAAGTGATTCACGTTGGCCACGTAGATGGCGTAGATGAACAGACCGATCACGATCGAGGGTGCCGACAGCATGATGTCGGTGACGAAACGGGTGACCTGGGCCAGCTTGCTTTCCTCGCCGTATTCAGCCAGGTAGACACCGGCCAGGATGCCGATGGGGGTACTGATGATCGTGCTGATACCGACCATCATCAACGAACCGACGATAGGGTTCAACAGGCCGCCGCCGGCGTCGCCCGGACCAGGCGTGTTTTCGGTCAGCAGACCCAGGTTCAGCGCGGCCACGCCCTTGAACACCAGGGTCAGCAGGATCCAGGCCAGCACGAACAGGCCCAGGCCCATGGCCAGGAAGGAGAACAGCATCCCCATGCGATGCTGCATCAGGCGGCGGCGATAGACGGGATTGACGACTTGTGCGGTGGCAGCTTTTTCCACCAGTTGTACGGTCTGGCTCATTATTTGGCTCCTTCCTTGCGCGCCATGCCCATCAACATGATCTTGGCGGCGGACAGGACGATGAAGGTGATGACGAACAGGATCAGGCCCAGGGCAAACAGCGAAGAGACGTGCAGCTTGCTGGAGGCTTCGGCGATTTCGTTGGCCAGCGTGGAGGCAATCGAGTTACCGGCCGAGAACAACGACCAGGACAGGCGGTGCGAGTTACCGATCACGAAGGTCACCGCCATGGTCTCGCCCAGTGCACGCCCCAGGCCCAGCATGACGCCACCGACCACACCGGTCTTGGTGTAGGGCAGCACCACCTTGCGCACTACTTCCCAGCGGGTACAACCCAGGCCGTAGGCCGATTCCTTCAACACTGCGGGCACGACTTCGAAGACGTCGCGCATCACCGAAGAGATGAAGGGGATGATCATCACCGACAGGATCAGGCCGGCGGTGAGGATACCGATGCCCATGGTGGGGCCGGAGAACAGCACGCCGATGCCGGGGAGCTGACCCAGGGTGGACTTCAGGAAGGGCTGGCCGTATTCGGCGAAGAGCGGCGCAAACACGAACAGACCCCACATGCCGTAGATGATGGAGGGCACGCCCGCCAGCAGTTCCACACAGGTGCCCAGCGGGCGACGCAGCTTGGCGGGGCAGATTTCGGTGAGGAACAGGGCGATGCCGAAGCTGACCGGGAAGGCGATGAGCAAGGCGATGATCGAGGTCGACAGCGTGCCGACGATGGCGATCATGGCGCCGAAATCGNNTATGGTCGGATCCCATTCGACACGCGTGATGAAACCGGGGCCGAAAGCCTG
>NZ_BADI01000485.1:0-1104 GCF_000333555.1 Herbaspirillum sp. B65
TAGCTTTACCGTCGGAAGACATCACCTTCTCCACAGCAAACGTCGCATAGAAATCCTCGTACATCCGCGGGATAGAGCTGTTGCTGGCGTCTTTCCCTCTGCTTGCCAAGTAAGAGATGACTAGGCCCTCATGCTCCTCTCGGTTAACTCCTTCCTCGGTGGATCTTCCCGTTTTGACTATGTCCCGCTTTCGACCGAGCTTTTTCTTAATGACACGCGGCAGCCCCTTGGGTCTGCGCTTATCCCTTACGGTCTCCTCAAGATTTCTACCTGTGTAGAAGTATTTCAGTATCAGTCGCTTAATCGTATTCGTGCAGCCCCCATACTTCTTGGATAGACGTGTCATTTCCGCTTCCCAACGCTTACCGAAAATCAAGGTGTGCGTCGCTTGCATGTCGAAATCTTTTAGGATCGCTGCCCGCAACTTCTCCTTTGGGCTAAGAACGGCGTTGAGAACTGGTTCCTTTTTTCTCAGTTCCGGTGATGCCTCTGCTAGAAGAACATTGCCGTTTAAAATCCCCTTTTCTATCACTTTCTTATTCGCTATCAGTGGGCGTTTGTAATGGATTTTCAGCTTCGCCTGATGCTCCACATCTTCATAAGTTGGGATCTCAACGAGAACAAGATCCGGCTCCCGATCCGTCATCCAGACAACCCGATAGAAACCAGCTGGCAGCCCGGATGAAGCAGCCCTCACGTAGAAGTCGGTATGGACTTTCATGCTCATGATTCTCCCCCGGCAACGATAAAGGAGAAACAGTTCGCGCTAGCCAGCTTTCTCGGCCTGGATGCCAGCTCGATGGTCCATGGATCTGCGAGACACGGCCAATCCCAGCGCTGAAAATCTACCCAAATGTATCCCACCCAAATGGCATACTTCAGCGCGTGAATCACTCGATCGGCGGGAACATCCAGGCAGGCGATGCGCTCATTCATAGGCGCGTGGGAGTCGGTTTTTAAAATGAGNCAATCCACAACCGAAAGCAGAAAATCATCAGAAACAGGTGCGTAGCTCCCCCGAAATGACGAAGCCCAGTTTCACCACGCATGGNTGCCGAGTCCTTAGCCTCGACCTCAGTGATGATAAGCAGATCAACGTTCCGG
>NZ_BADI01000484.1:0-11255 GCF_000333555.1 Herbaspirillum sp. B65
GTCAGGACGATGGGCAGCAGACCATTCTTGTAGCAGTTGTCGATGAAGATGTCGGCAAAGCTGGGCGCGATCACGGCGCGAAAACCATACTGGTCCAGCGCCCACGGTGCGTGCTCGCGGGAGGAGCCGCAGCCGAAGTTCTTGCGCGACAGCAGAATCGACGAACCCTGATAGCGCTCCTGGTTGAGCACGAAATCCGGGTTCAGCGGGCGCTTGGAATTGTCCATGCCCGGCTCGCCATGATCCAGGTAGCGCCATTCGTCAAACAGGTTGGGGCCGAAGCCGCTGCGCTTGATCGACTTCAGGAACTGCTTGGGGATGATCGCATCGGTATCGACGTTGGCGCGATCCAGCGGCGCCACCAGTCCTTCATGCACGATAAATTTATTCATGAGCTTGACCTTGGGTCGGTGGGGCGATTGCTCTGCCCTACCCTTCCTGTTTCCTGTTCAAAAACTGAAGCTGCGGCACGCTGGCCGCAGCCTGTTGCACTTATTCCTGCTTATTTCTTGCTGGCGTCCTGCATCTTCTCGCCGACCTTTTCGACATCCTTGCCGAAACCATTGACGGTATTGCAACCAGCCAGCGCACCCAGGGTGACGGCCAGCAGAACCAGAGCGGAGATTTTTTTCATGGTTGTATTCTCTCGAAAAGATTCACAAGCCCGCGCTTACAGCGAGCGCACGTCCACGAAGTGACCGGCAATGCCCGCCGCCGCCGCCATGGCCGGGCTCACCAGGTGGGTACGACCACCGGCGCCCTGGCGACCTTCGAAGTTGCGGTTCGAGGTCGAGGCGCAGCGCTCGCCCGGTTCCAGGCGGTCGGCATTCATGGCCAGGCACATGGAGCAGCCCGGTTCACGCCATTCGAAGCCGGCGTCGCGGAAGATCTTGTCCAGGCCTTCGCGTTCAGCCTGTTCCTTGACCAGGCCCGAGCCCGGCACCACCATCGCCAGCTTGACATTGGAGGCGCGGAACTTGCCGCGCACCACCTTGGCGGCTTCGCGCAGGTCTTCGATGCGCGAATTGGTACAGGAACCGATGAAGACCTTGTCGATGCGGATGTCTTCGATCGGGGTGTTGGGCTTCAGGGCCATGTAGGCCAGGGCCTTTTCCATGCCGTCGCGCTTGGTCGGATCCTTTTCCTTGTCGGGGTCCGGCACACGGGCGTCGACGGCCACCACCATCTCGGGCGAAGTGCCCCAGGTGACTTGCGGCTTGATCTCGGCGGCGTTCAGGGTCACGACCAGGTCGAACTTGGCACCCGGGTCCGAATGCAGCGTGCGCCAGTAGGACACGGCGCGCTCCCAGTGCGGGCCGGAGGGCGAGAAGGGACGACCCTTCAGGTATTCCAGGGTGGTCTCGTCGAAGGCCACCATGCCGGCGCGGGCGCCCGCTTCGATGGCCATGTTGCAGACCGTCATGCGGCCTTCCATGGACAGCGAACGGATGGTCGAGCCAGCGAATTCGATGGCGTAACCGGTACCGCCTGCGGTACCGATCTTGCCGATCACGGCCAGCACGATGTCCTTGGCGGTGACGCCAGCCGGCAGCGCACCGTCGACCTGCACCAGCATGGCCTTGGACTTGCGCGCCAGCAGGGTCTGCGTGGCCAGCACGTGTTCGACTTCGGAGGTGCCGATGCCATGGGCCAGCGCGGCAAACGCGCCGTGGGTGGAGGTGTGCGAATCACCGCAGACCACCGTCATGCCCGGCAGCGTGGCGCCCTGTTCGGGGCCGATCACGTGCACGATGCCTTGACGCTTGTCGTTCATGCCGAAGTACGTCAGGCTGAATTCTTTTGCGTTACCGTCCAGCGTTTCCACTTGCAGGCGCGAAATGGGGTCGGCGATGCCTTGGGCGCGGTCGGTGGTGGGGACGTTGTGGTCCGCCACCATCAGGTTGGCCGAATTGCGCCAGGGTTGGCGACCGGCTAGCTTGAGGCCTTCGAAGGCTTGCGGGCTGGTCACTTCATGGAGCAGGTGGCGGTCGATATACAGGATGGCGGTACCGTCATCTTCCGTATGAACGACGTGCGACTCCCAGAGTTTGTCGTAGAGCGTCTTGAGCATGTTGCGGTCCTGCAGAACAGAAAAGGGATGCTGGTCGGGAAAAATAGCATTTGATTATGCCATAAAGCGACATCCCTGCGCTTCCTGCCGCGTTTTCCACCGCATCGCAACAACAGATAGAAATGCTGCAAGGCAGCAGAAAAAGCGCAGGAGTTGCGGCGCGCATGAAAAATCCGGCATTTCCCCATCACTGGAGCCCATGCCGGATCGAACCCCCTTCAGGGGCAACCGCAGATCAACGCTTGCGCGTCTGCTGGTACAGCGGCTCGACGCGCTGGGCATAGACCGTCAGGTCGGCGATGCGCTCACTGCTGGAGGGGTGGGTGGACATGAACTTCATGGGTTCATCGCCGCCCAGGCTGGCCATCTTCTGCCAGAGCGTCACGGCCGCCTTGGGGTCGTAGCCACCGCGCGCGGCCAGTTCCACGCCGATGCGGTCGGCTTCGGTCTCATTGGCACGCGAATTGGGCAAGCCCATCAAGCCCATGTACAGATATTGACCGCCCTGCTTGCCCACATCGCCCAGGCCCAGCAAGGCGGCGCCAATCGAGATGGCTGAATTGGCCACCACCTGCTGCGAGGCGCGCTCGCGAGCGTGTTCGCGCAGGGCATGGGCGATTTCATGGCCCATCACGGCGGCCAGTTCATCGTCGGTGATCTTGAGCTTGTCGATCAAGCCGGTATAGACCGCGATCTTGCCGCCCGGCATACACCAGGCATTGGTTTCATCGGAACTCAATACATTGACCTCCCAGTTCCACTTCAGCGCATCCGGCCGGAACACGCCGGTCTGCGGGATGAGGCGGTTGGCAATGGCGCGCACCCGCTGCACCTGGGCGGTGTTGCGATTGAGTTGTCCCTTGCTGCGCGCCTCGGCCAGTACCTGGGCGTATTCCTTGCTGGATGCCGCTTCCATTTCCGCAGAAGACACCAGCATCTGCTGCTTGCGGTCGATGCCCACGGCACCGCCTTGCGTGGTCTGTACCGTTTCGCAGGCCACCACGCCCAGCAGAGCTACGGCCAACAGGCTGTTCTTGATGATAGGGTTGAGCTTCATGCCCGCCTCCATTGAATAATTGATCTTGATCCCGGGGTCGGTCTGCCCACGCTCATGGCGGTCGCGGGCTAGCCGTGAGCGCTTCGACTTGGCCGGATGAAAAATGTTTCACATAAGAAAAAACCGGCGACCGCATGTGCGATGACCGGCTTGCCAGCAACGGTGGGCCGACTTCTTTAGCGCAGCGCCGGCGTATCCACCTTGACGTCGCCGCACTGCGCCCGATGGCGCAAGGCATGGTCCATCAGCACCAGCGCCAGCATGGCTTCGGCAATCGGGGTGGCACGGATGCCCACGCAGGGGTCGTGGCGGCCGAAGGTTTCCACCGAGATCGGCTGGCCATTCTTGTCGATGGACGGGCGCGGGGTACGGATGCTGGAGGTCGGCTTGATGGCGATGGAGGCCGTGATGTCCTGCCCGGTCGAGATGCCGCCCAGGATGCCGCCGGCATTGTTGCCCACGAAGCCTTGCGGGGTCAGCGCATCGCCGTGTTCGGAACCCTTCTGCGCCACCGCGCGGAAGCCGGCGCCGATTTCCACGCCCTTGACGGCGTTGATGCCCATGAGTGCAAATGCGATCTCGGCATCGAGCTTGTCGTACAGCGGCTCGCCCAGGCCGACCGGCACGTTCTGCGCCACCACGTCGATGCGCGCGCCGATGGAGTCGCCGTCCTTGCGCAGGGCATCCATGTACTCTTCCAGGCGCTCGATGAGGCTGGCGTTGGCCGCAAAGAAGGGGTTGTTGGGCACGTGTTCCCAGGATTCGAAGGGAATGGCGATCTCGCCCAGCTGGCTCATGCAGCCCTTGAAGGTGGTGCCGTACTTCTCGAACAGCCACTTCTTGGCGATGGCGGCCGCCCCCACCACCGGCGCGGTCAGGCGCGCCGAGGAGCGGCCACCGCCGCGCGGGTCGCGGATGCCGTACTTGTGCCAGTAGGTGTAGTCGGCGTGGCCGGGACGGAAGGTCTCCAGGATGTTGCCGTAGTCCTTGCTGCGCTGGTCCTGGTTGCGGATCAGCAGTGCAATCGGGGTGCCGGTGGTCTTGCCTTCATAGACGCCGGAGAGAATCTCCACGGTGTCCGGCTCCTGGCGCTGGGTCACGTGGCGCGAGGTGCCGGGGCGGCGGCGATCCAGTTCCGGTTGGATGTCGGCTTCCGACAGCGTCATGCCCGGGGGGCAGCCGTCGATCACGCAGCCGATGGCCGGGCCGTGGGATTCGCCAAAGGTGGTGACGGTGAAGAGCGTGCCGAGAGTATTGCCGGACATGGTGGAATTCGCGCAAAAAAGGGTAAACCGCGATTCTACCAGCCCGGCCGGGTGTCGGCGAGCCGGGCCACTGGCCCGTCCGCCCTTACTTCCAGTCCCCGCGCAGTTCGCGCACCTTTTCCTGCAGCAGCTCGGGGCTGACCTGGTCGGCTGCAATCGGCTCGCCGGCCACCAGTTCCAGGCGCGAGAACAGTCCGCGCTTGAAGGTACGGGTGACGGGATTGCTGGGGTCGCGCGAGAACAGGCTGCCCCACAAGCCGCGCAAAGCCAGCGGCAACACCGGCACCGGGGTGCGGTCGATGATCTTTTGCACGCCGCCCTTGAAGGGATTCAACTCGCCATCGCGGGTCAGTTTGCCCTCGGGGAAGATGCACACCAGCTCGCCTTCATGCAAGGCCTGGGCGATATCGACGAAGGCCTTTTCGGTCAGCCACGGGTCGGCCTTGACCGGGGCGATCGGAATGGCCCGCACATTGCGGAACAGCCACGACATCACCGGAATCTTGAAGATCTGGTAATCCATCACGAAGCGCACCGGACGCGGGCTGGCGGCCATGATGGCGATGGCATCGACATAGCTCACGTGATTGCATACCAAGACCGCCGGCCCCTGGTCGGGAATGGCTTGGCCATTGACGATGCGCACGCGGTAGAAGGTATGGATCAGGATCCAGGCCAGGAAGCGGATCAGGAATTCCGGCACCAGCGAGAAGATGTAGACCGCCACCACGCCATTCATGATGGCAGTGGCCAGGAAGATCTGCGGAATGGTGAGCCCCGCCTTCAACAGCACCATCGCCACCAGCGCCGAGACCACCATGAACAGGGCATTCATGATGTTCATCCCGGCAATGGTGCGCGAGACGTGGGCCGGGTCGCAGCGCGTCTGGATGAGCGCGAACAGCGGCACGATGTAGAGCCCGCCGAACAGGCCAATGCCCAGGCAATCGGCCAGGATGCGCCAGCTACCGCCCTGCGCCAGGAAGCCGGCCACATCCAGCATGGCCGCCGGCGTCACATAGGCTTGGCTGGCGAAGTACAGCTCCAGCCCGAACACCGACAAGCCAATCGAGCCAAACGGCACCAGCCCGATTTCCACCTTGTGGCCGGACAATCGCTCGCACAACAGCGAGCCGGCCCCGATGCCGACCGAGAACACCGCCAGCAGCAGCACGAACACGCCATGGTCGCCATGCAGGTAGTTCTTCGCATAGACCGGAAACTGCGCCAGCATGATGGCGCCATAGAACCAGAACCAGGAATTGCCCAACAGCGATAGGAACACCGGCCGGTTGCGGCGCGAAAAGCCGATGTTGCGCACGGTCTCGGTGAAGGGATTCCAATTCACCTTCAGCTCCGGCACCGGTGCCGGCGAGAGCGGAATGCGCAGGCTGGCCAGCCAGCCCAGCACGGCAATGCCGATGGTCACGCCGGCCACCAGGTGCAGCCCCCAGGGCTTGTGCACCACCAGCACCGCACCCAGGATTTCCCCCAGCAGGATGCCGACGAAGGTGCCCATCTCGATCAAGCCATTGCCGCCCACCAGTTCATCCTGGCGCAACTGCTGCGGCAGGTAGGCATATTTCACCGGCCCGAACAGGGTGGAGTGGATGCCCATGCCGATGACGGCGGCAATGAGCAGCCACAGGTGATGGGTCATCCAGCCATAGGCGGCGATGGCCATGATGACGATTTCCAGCAGTTTCACGGCGCGCGCCATGCGGCCCTTTTCCAGCTTGTCGGCCAGTTGACCGGAGGTGGCCGAGAACAGGAAGAACGGCAGGATGAACAAACCCGGAATCAGGTTATTGAGCAAGCCCGGGTCCATGTCGGTCCAGGACAGCGCGTCATAGGTGAGGATGGTCAGCAGCGCGGTCTTGAAGACGTTGTCGTTGAGCGCGCCCAGGAACTGGGTCCAGAAGAAGGGGGCAAACCGTCGTTGGGCAAAGAGCGTGAACTGGCTTTTCTTTTGCATGAGGAGGCAATCAGGTCGGCAGGAAGTCGGAAGAGGGAGGGCAGGAAGTAGCGCAGCCTACGCAGGCTGGAGTTCAATGACAACGACACCATCGGGCAATAAAAAACCGCTCCAGCAGGAACGGTCATGGCGGCGCCGCCCGTCACAGCCGGGCGCACGCCGCTGGCAAGGACATGGGCCGGATTCAGCGATTGCCTTCGCGCTCTTCTTCCTCGGCCGGCCAGTCGCGGATGTAGGCCTTGAGCATCTTGTTCTCGAAGCCTTGCGCATCCAGCACGGCCTTGGCCACGTCATAGAAGGACATCACGCCCAGCAGGGTGCGCGCTTCCATCACCGGCACGTAGCGCGCGTGCTTTTCCAGCATGATGCGGCGCACTTCGTTCAGGTCGGTGTCGGGCGTGACCGTGATGGGGGCATCGTTCATGTGCTTGCGCACGGTCGAGCCGCCCAGGGCACCGCCGTTCTGGTGCAGCGTCAGCAGCACTTCGCGGAAGGTCAGCATACCGACCAGGTCGCCATATTCCATCACCACCAGCGAGCCGATGTCTTTCTCGGCCATGGCGTTCACCGCCTCCTGAATCGGGGTGTCGGGCGTGACGGTGAAGAGGATGTTGCCTTTGACCTTGAGGATTTCAGAGACTTTCATGATGTCGTCCTAGTTGTATGAAGCTGTTTTGACTGTAGGCGATGACGCCGGGAAAATCCAATTCATGGGGGCCATAGCTTAACCGATCCTGTGCAGGGCCGCTGGTACCGCCCCCCATGCCGGGATGCAAGGCACATGGTACGGGCAAGCGCGCCCTTTGGGCAACCGCCAAACGCATTGCTATGCAGTATTGCCGCCAGTCATGTGAAGCTTGCTTCAGCATAAGGATTGCATATAGCGGCCTGGCTGACTAAGCTGGAAGAGTCTGGATCCCCAGGAGAATCAGGAGAAGCCCATGTCTGCCACCCTGCCCGACCGCCATTACGCCAGCTTCAGCGAGTTCTATCCGAGCTATCTCAGCGAGCATACGCACCGGGTCAACCGGCAACTGCACTTCCTGGGATCGACGCTGGCCCTGTTTAGCCTGTTGTTGCTGCTGCTCACGCGCCAGTGGTGGTGGCTGGCGGTGGCGCTGTTGTGTGGCTACGGCTTGGCCTGGGTCGGACATTTCATGGTGGAGAAGAACCAGCCAGCCACCTTCCGCCATCCGCTCTATTCCTTCATGGGCGATTGGGTGATGTACTGGCAAATGCTCACGGGACAGGTGTCTTTCTAAGAATTGTTCATATCCCGTCTAAAACTGCCCTAGCCACCCCACCCTGCGCCTGGCTTGCGCTTCAACGCTCCCACATGCGGCGCCGCTGCTCCAGCGGCACGGCGGCATAGGGCATGGCGGTCACTGCTGCGGCCGCTTCCTGCACCGCCTGATCAGCGGCGCGGCCGCCCTGGCAATACTCTTCCAGCGATTGCGCCAGCACCGCATTGATGGCCTCCTCCACCCGCGTCACCAGGGTTTCTTCCTCGCCGGCCTGGGCCAGCACGGCCGGGTCGAACACGAACAGGCGATAGACCCGCGCCAGCTGGATCGTGCCGGGATTGGCCGCCAGCGTCCAGCGATCCATGTCGTCGGTGATGCGCCGGTTCCAGCCGCTGCGGGCGCGGGTATCGGGCTTGACCGAGGCCACCCAGCCCTCCTCGCTCATCCTGGCCAGCAATTGCTGCAACTCGCCCAGGCCCAGCTTGGTGGCGCGGCGCACTTCTTCCATGCTGACCACGGCCGAGTCCACCCCGACCCGCGCCGCGTGCAGGCATTTCAAGACCTTGACCGCATCGATGAACTCCGCCCCCGGCGAAGGCACGTGCCACCAGCGCTCGTAGCGCACCACCGGCAGGGCGGCGGTCAACAGGGCGCCAAAGAGCGTGACCATCCACATCATGTAGATCCACACCAGGAAGATCGGCAGCACCGCCACCGTGCCATAGACCATGGTGTAGGTCGGGAACTTGAGGATATAGGCGGCAAAGAGACGCTTGGCGATTTCCAGGCCGATGCCGGCCAGCAGGCCGCCGGCTGCGGCATCGCGCCAGTCCACGGTCTGGTTGGGCACGGTGCTGTAGAGCAGCGTGTAGGCCAGGGTCGAGAACATCAGCGAGACCAGCGTATAGAAGCTCGCCCCCAGCCACGGCAGGCTCTTGACGGCGCCTCCGGTGGCGGTGGACAGATACGAAGTCACGCTGATGGACACCCCGATCAACAGCGGCCCCAGCGTGATGATGGCCCAGTACACCAACACCCGCTGCACCAGCGGGCGCGACTTCTTGACGCGCCAGATCTGGTTGAACACGCTCTCGATGGTGGACATGGTCAACACCGAGGTCAGGATCAGCAGCACCCCGCCCACGGCCGAGATGCGCGCCGACTTGGCGGCGAACTGATTGAGGTAGCCGAGGATGGTATTGGCTACCCCCTTGGGCATGAGGTTATCGACGAAATAGGCTTCCAGCGAGGCGCGGAAGGTCGAGAACAGCGGAAAGGCGGTAAACAGCGCCAGCGCGATGGTCAGCATCGGCACCAGCGACAGGATGGTGGTAAAGGTCAAGCTGCCGGCCACTTGCGGCAGGCGGTCTTCGCGCAGACGCCGGCCGGCGAAGCGCAACAGGTCGCTCAACTGCTGACGGGTCAGACCACGCATACGGGACAGGGAAACACGCAAAGAGGACATCCGTTGGACTTCTCGACTTCTGGACTTCATTGTAGGAAACAACCCAGCAAGACTGCAGAGTCAGACTAAGGTTCCTTGCCGGCAGAGCGCGGATGACAAGCTCACTGGTGCTTGGCCGCTAATCTACCCGCCATCTACCCCTCATCTACTGCTTATCTAGTACTTATCTAGTGCTTATCTAGTGCTTATCTAGTGCTTAGTTGACCATTATCACCCAAGCTGCCGGCAACATACCGCAAAATCCGGGATGAAGCGAAATGTTTCTGCTTCCCCTTGAGGCAGGCGAAGAAAAAGGCGTATCCCCAGTCTTTTCCTGATGTCTGGCTGCAAAAAAACGGAAATATAATAAGTCACATGACTACCTCTTCGACTGCCGTGAACGTTTCTGCCAACGCCACCATCCTGGTGCTCTACTATTCGCGCCATGGCGCCACCCGCAAGCTGGCCGAGCTGATCGCCCAGGGCGTGGAAAGCGTGCCTGGCTGCGATGCCCGCCTGCGCACCGTGCCGGCGGTCTCGACCGTGACCGAGGCGGTGGAGCCGGAGGTACCCGGCTCCGGCGCGCCCTACGTGGAAGCCAGCGACCTCCAAGACTGCGCCGGCCTGGCGCTGGGCTCGCCCACCCGCTTTGGCAACATGGCCGCGGCCATGAAGTATTTCTGGGACGGCACGTCGCCGCAATGGCTCTCCGGCGCCCTGGCCGGCAAGCCGGCCTGCGTCTTCACCTCCACCGGCAGCCTGCATGGCGGCCAGGAATCGACGCTCTTGAGCATGATGCTGCCGCTGCTGCACCACGGCATGTTGCTGCTGGGCCTGCCCTATTCGTATCCTGAACTGATGAACACGGCCAGCGGCGGCACCCCCTACGGCGCCAGCCACTGGGCGGGCGTCAACGGCAACCAGCCGCTGTCGGACGACTCGCGTACCCTGGCCATCGCGCTAGGCAAACGGCTGGCAGAAAACGCGATCAAACTACGGAGACCATCATGAACAACAGCGCGCGTTACTTCCACCTGGGGGCCAGTTCCAGCCTGGTGGCCTTGATCCTGCTGTGCCTGGCGTGGGAACTGATGCTGGCGCCCTTGCGTCCGGGCGGCTCGTGGATGGTGTTGAAGGTGCTGCCGCTGCTGCTGCCCTTGCGCGGCGTATTGAAACGCGACGTCTACACCCTGCAATGGTCTTCCATGCTGATCCTGGTCTACCTGGCCGAAGGCCTGGTGCGCGCCACCAGTGATACCGCCCGCACCTCGGTCATGCTGGCCTGGGTGGAAGTGGCGCTGACCACGCTGTACTTCGTCTGCGCGCTGGCCTATCTGCATCCGTTCAAGAAAGCCGCCAAGGAAATCGCCCGCCAGGCGATCCAGAAGGCTTCCCAGTAAGCGCTCTGCCCCGATCACGGCGCGCTGCCCCAGGTGGCGCGCTCCCTCTTTGCCCTCTTCCATGACCGATTTCCTCGCTGCCTGCCGTGCCGCCATCGGCGCCGCCCATGTCCTCACCGATGCCGCCGACACCGCCGGCTACCTGACCGACCAGCGCGGCCGCTTCACCGGCCGCGCACTGGCCGTGCTGCGGCCGGCCAATACCGCCGAGGTGGCCGCCATCGTCAAGCTGTGCGCGCAGTACGCGGTACCGCTGGTGCCGCAAGGGGGCAATACCGGCCTGGTGCTGGGCAGCGTGCCCGACCAGCAGGGCAATGCCGTGGTGCTGTCGCTGCGCCGCCTGAACCGCGTGCGCGCGGTCGATCCGATCAACAATACGATGACGGTGGAAGCCGGCTGCATCCTGCAACAGCTACAGGAGCAGGCCGCTGCGGTACAGCGCCTGTTCCCGCTGTCGCTGGCGGCCGAAGGCAGTTGCACCATCGGCGGCAATCTCTCCACCAATGCCGGTGGGACTGGCGTGCTGCGCTATGGCAATACCCGGGAACTGTGCCTGGGGCTGGAAGTGGTGACGGCCCAAGGTGAAGTCATGAGCAGCCTGAAGGGCTTGCGCAAGGACAATACCGGTTACGACCTGCGCGATCTGTTCATCGGTGCCGAGGGCACGCTGGGTATCATCACCGCCGCAGTCTTGAAGCTCTTCCCGCCACCACAGGCCCAGCTCACCGCAATGGTGGCCCTGCCCGCACCGGCCCAGGCGCTGGCACTGCTGCAACTGGCGCAAGCGCAATGCGGGCGA
>NZ_BADI01000483.1:0-2021 GCF_000333555.1 Herbaspirillum sp. B65
GGAAATTTACTGGTAAGTGGTGGCGATCTTCTCCGGCAGTGGCACGTTGAGCCACTTCTTGACGATGCCATTGAGTTCCCCACTCTTCTTGGACGCCGTCAGGGCCTCGTTGACCTTGGCCATCAAGGCGGGTTCGCCCTTGTTCATGCCGACATAGCAGGTCGAGACATTGATGATGTACTTCAGCAAGGGCTTGTTGTTGGGAGTCTTCTCGGCCAGCGCATAGGCTACGAAGTCACCGGTACCGACGATCTGCACCTGGCCCGAGACATAGGCCGAGATCAGGCCATTGTTGTCTTCGTAGCGCTTGATGACGGTGCTCTTGGGTACGCTGTCGGTGAGCATCAGGTCTTCGAAGGTGGAACGCGCCACGCCCACCGTCTGGTTGGCCAGGTCGGCCGGACCAGATACCTTGATGGCAGCCACACCGAAGACGCTGTTGTTGTAGGGCGCATAACCTTGCGAGAAATCGATGACTTTTTCGCGCTCGGCATTCTTGCCCAGGGTCGAGATGATGAGATCGATCTTGTGGGTCTGCAGGAAAGCCATGCGGCTGGAGATGGGTACCGGCACCAGTTCGGCCTTTACGCCCAGGCCCTTGGCGACCAGCTTGGCCACATCGATGTCCAGGCCCTGCAACTGCAGGTCGGAGGTGACCGAGCCATAGGGGGCGAAGTCCTGCGGCACGCCGATCTTGACCACGCCGGCCTTCTGGATATCGGCCAGGTTGTCGGCGTGGGCAGAGGCGGCCAGTACGGCCATCAGGCCCAGGGATGCAACGATTGCGGTCTTGACGAACTTCATGGTGGTTCCTTGTGGTCGATGAATGGCTTGAACTCTACGGCAGAATAAAGACTTAGAAAATCGTCCTCGTTGACCTGCCTGCGCCAACCCTCCCCTTGAGACAGGGAGGTGGGCATATACCGTTCAGAGTACAGCAAGGACTATGCCAGCATGAATATGGTCTGCGTAAACAGTTTCCGTATCCCACTGCTAAGGGAAGTCTGTGATATCGCTGCCAATATCAGTCGACAATGGCGCGACACGATCGCGCAGTTCTTAGTTTTTATGGAATCGGTCAAAAGCCTGGACATCGACGCCCAATGGCCAACGCAGAGGAGAAAGCGAGATTTGAAAGGGATCCGAGCCCAAATCGGGGAAGCAGAAAATCTAAATGATCTGGTCCTGGCAGGCGCCCCTGGCAAGTACTTGACGAACTTGCTTGACATGGCAGGGAAGCAGGAATAAAAAGCGGTGGCGTCCTCGTTGTTGCGATCACGCTAAAGTTGTCTGCCCTCATTCCCACCGAATAAGAGTTTGAGGACAAAAAGCGTAAAATCAAAAAAATAAGTTCTGATATTTTTACGATCAAAGTTATATTGCCGCAGGCACTGTGCCGCCGTCATCCAGACCAATCAAAAGGGAGATACCCATGCCCAAGCGTTCCAAGACACCCGAGCCAGTCGTGGTGGTTCCTCCGCGTTTCATCACCGAGCCGGATGGTTTCCTCAACGTACCGGTGAGCCGCCAGACCCGTGACTACATCCACCATCTCAAGAAGAGTATGCGGGTGTCCAGCCAGGCTGAAGTGATCGAAAAGGCCGTGGCCATCGTGCGCGCGATCGATCTCGCCGCCAAGGGCCAGGACTGACAAAAACTAATGCATCCTCGCCGCGACCGCATCCGGTCGCGGCCCTCTCCTCCCCTTGCAAGCTCTTGGGCCGGCCTTTGCGGGCCGGCCTTGGCGTTGTCGCGTGCTGCGCCGGGCGGCAATGACTTAGATTTTAGACTTAGATTTTATTTCCTGGATGCCTTCGGTTTCCGGGATGCGGGTTTACCGCCCGCACACCGGAAGGCAGTTCAGCGCATCACGCCAGTGCCTTGCGCAGGCAACCGGAAGATACTGACCTGTTCAGCCAATTCCGCAGCCTGTCCCTGCATGGCGCGCGAAGCGGCGGCCGCTTGTTCCACCAGGGCGGCGTTCTGCTGGGTTACCTCATCCATCTGCGCCACCGCCTGGT
>NZ_BADI01000482.1:0-1742 GCF_000333555.1 Herbaspirillum sp. B65
CGCTTGGATGGCGCGAGCCGGGCACGTTGGAGTGCGCCAGTTCATCCACCAGGATCACGCCGGGCTTGCGCTCCAGCGCGGCATCCAGATCGAACTCGGGCAGTTGACGATTGCGGTAAGGCACCAGGCGCATGGGCAGGCGCACGATGCCGGCCAGTTGCGCCTCGGTCTCGGCGCGGCCATGGGTCTCGACCACGCCGGCCAGCACGTCCACCCCTTGCGCGCCCAAGGCCTGGGCCGCTTCCAGCATGGCGAAGGTCTTGCCCACACCGGCCGAAAAGCCGAAGAAGATCTTCAGGCGGCCACGCGCCTGGCGTTCTTCGTCACGCATCACGCGTTCCAGCAAGTCGTCGGGATCGGGGCGAGTGTTCATATACGGGATATCAGAGTTGAAGCATTGTAGTGGCAAAAAGCCGGTGGCACGCGTTGTGCGCGCCACCGGCCATCCGACCAAGGCAAAGGGGGGGCTTACTTGGGCTGTGCCGTCTTGGGCAAGGGCGCGGCTGCATCCAGCGCCAGGTTCAGCTTGAGCACATTGACGCGCGGCTCGCCGAACAGGCCCCATTGCGGGCTCTCGCTGTTGCTGCGGATCAGCGAGCGCACCTGTGCCACGCTCAGGCCACGGGCACGGGCTACTCGTGCTGCCTGATACTCGGCGGCGGCCGGGCTGATCTGCGGGTCCAGGCCGCTGGCCGAGGCGGTCAGCAGGTCGATGGGGATGGCTGCCTTGTTGTCGGGATCGGCTTCTTGCAAGGCCTTGGCGCGATCTTCTGCGGCTTGCTTCAGGGCCGGATTGGTCGGGCCCAGGTTGCTGCCGCCGGAAGACATGCCGTTATTGGGGAAGGTACCGGCTGCCGAGGGCCGGCCCCAGAAATAGGCCGGGCTGGTGAAGTTCTGGCCGATCAGTTCCGAGCCGACCAGTTGGCCCTGGCGTTCGATCAGGCTGCCATTGGCCTGCTGCGGGAAGAAGGCCTGGGCCAGGCCGGTCACCAGCAAGGGATACAGGCCGCCCAGCAACACGCCCAGCAGGATGAAGAGCGTGATGGCAGGCCGCAGCGGATGGGAAGTCGAGGTTTTCATGAGGCTATCCTTGATGTGCTCAAACAGGTTCAGACCAGGCCGAAGGCGGCCAGCAGCATGTCGATCAGCTTGATGCCCACGAATGGCACCAACAGACCACCCACGCCATAGATCAGCAGGTTGCGACGCAGCAGCACGGCCGCACCCAGGGCGCGGTAGCGCACTCCGCGCAGGGCCAGCGGAATCAAGGCCACGATCACCAGCGCATTGAAGATCACCGCCGACATGATGGCCGACTCGGGGCTGGCCAGGCGCATCACGTTCAAGGCGCCCAGCTGCGGATAGTTGGCCACGAACATGGCGGGGATGATGGCGAAGTACTTGGCCACGTCATTGGCAATGCTGAAGGTAGTGAGGCTGCCGCGGGTCATCAGCATCTGCTTGCCGATCTCGACGATCTCGATCAGCTTGGTCGGATTGGAATCGAGGTCGACCATGTTGCCGGCTTCCTTGGCGGCCTGGGTACCACTGTTCATGGCCACGGCCACATCGGCCTGGGCCAGTGCCGGTGCATCGTTGGTGCCGTCGCCGGTCATGGCCACCAGCTTGCCTTCGGCCTGGTGCTGGCGGATCAGGGCCAGCTTCTGCTCGGGCGTGGCTTCGGCCAGGAAGTCGTCCACCCCGGCTTCAGCGGCGATGGCCGCGCGGTCAGGCGGTTCGCC
>NZ_BADI01000481.1:0-1748 GCF_000333555.1 Herbaspirillum sp. B65
GGGTGATTTCTCAAGGCGTGCTGCGTCATGGCCGGCGGGAAACCCCGTCCATGGTCGATCACGCTGACCTTGACCTGGGGCGCGTCATCGATGTCTTCGACATGGGCGGCAATGGTGATGCTGCTGCCAGGCGGCGAATACTTGATGGCGTTTTCCACCAGGTTGGCCAGTACCCGTTCCAGCAGCACGGCATCGACCCGCAACAGCGGCAGGTCGGGCGCGATGCGGGTCTCGACCAGGCGCCCTTCGAGCGCCTTGGCCAATAGCCGCAAGGCCGAGCCGGTCAGTTCTTCCAGCGCGTTCCACTGGCGATTCAGGGTCACCACGCCGGCTTGCAGGCGCGCCATGTCCAGCAGGTTGTTCATCAATCCCACCATCTTCTGCGACTGTTCGCTGATGGTGCGGGCCATGGCGCGGGCGTCGTCATCGAGCCGGGCGTCGCCGGCCAGCACTTCGGCACTGCCCACCAGCGAAGTCAACGGTGTGCGCAAGTCGTGCGAGATGGCCGAGAGCAGCGAATTGCGCAGGCGCTCGGACTCCATCGTCACCAGCGCATCCTGGGCGACCTCGGCATAGTGCAGGCGCTCGATGGCCATGGCGATCTGGGAGCAGAAGATTTCCAGCATCTGGCGGTTCTCGGGCAGGGCCAGTTGCGCGGCGGCCAGTTGGCGTTCTTCTTCGCTGGGCGCTTCGATGGCAAAGGCCAGCACGCCACGGGTGCGCATGGTGGCCATCAGCGGCAGGTATAGCGCCGCCGCCGATGGCAGGGTGGCCGTACCCTTGCCGGCTGGCTGGCCATTGTCATAGACCCATTGCGCCACGCCGGCATCGACGCTGCGCAAGACGTGCGCGCCACCGCTATCGGCTTGCGGTTCGGCCAGGCGCAACTGCTCGGCGCTATCGGGCAGGAAGAAGGCGATGCGTGCGCCGAACACGGCGGCCAGATGGCGGCGGCCGATTTCCAAGATCTGGTCCAGCGTGAGCAAGGCCGACAATTCCTTGCCCAGCATGTAGAGATTGGCCGCGCGCGCCTCGCGCTGCATGGCCACGCTGGCCTGACGGCGCAGGCGGGCGGTGAGCGAGCTGATGAACAGCGACACCGCCAGCATCACCGCCAGGGTGAGCAGATACTGGGCGTCCGAGACCGTGATGGAAAAGCGCGGATCGACGAAGAAGAAATCGAAGGACAGCACCGACAGTACCGATACCAGAATCGAGGCGGCCCGGCCATAGCGCATCGCCACCAGCATCACGCCCACCAGGTAGAGCATGATGACGTTGGCCGGATGCAGCTTGCCATCCAGCACGAAGGCCACGGTCGTGGTGGCGGCGCAACTGGCCACCGCCCACAGGCTGCCACGGGTGCGGCGGCGCCGGGTCAGCAGCGCTTCGGCGGCGCTGGCGGCACTGTCCATGCTGCGCTCTTCTTGATGTTCGCGGGTGCGGCTGCGGGCAATCGTGTAGAGGTCGATCTCGCCGCCGGCGCTGGCAATGCGCTGCGAGAGCGAACCGCGTGGCCAGCGCAACAGACGCCGCAGGCCGCCCTCTTCCTGCCCGATCACCAGCTTGCCGGCGTTGCGGCTGCGGGCAAATTGCAGCAGCGCGGCCGACAATTGCTCACCGCTGATGCTGGCCGTCTCGGCGCCCAGTGATTGCGCCAGTTCAGGTAAGCCACCACGCGCTCGCGTTCGTTCATGCTCTGGCGCTGGCGCGGCAAGTCCACGTGCACGGCCAGCCCATTCGGCCTG
>NZ_BADI01000480.1:0-4462 GCF_000333555.1 Herbaspirillum sp. B65
GCCGGCGACCCGATGCCGCCTATCCAGTAGAGAGTTTTCATGTCAGTACTTCCAAGATCAGGTTCGCGGCGTCAGACCGTCCGACAGGCTCAGGCGATAGGCGCGCCAGGCCGGCAAGAGGCTGGCCACCAACCCGGCCAGCACGGTCCAGAGCAGCAATTGTAATTCGCCTGCGGCCGGCCACGTCGGCTGCAAGGCAATGCCGAACTGGGCGGCCAGCCAGGGGCCCAAGGCCCATACCAGTACGCTCAACAATACCAGCCCGGCCAGCACGCCCGAAAGCATCACGCCCAAGCCCTCCACGCACAGCAACAGCAACACATCCAGCGGGCGCGCCCCGACCGAGCGCAGGATGGCCAGTTCGCGCCGCCGTTCGCCCAGACTGGCCAGGATCGCCGCCACCAGCCCGGCCAGGCCGACCACCACCACCATGCCGGACACCACCAGCAAGGCGTTCTCGCCGATGCCCACCACATCCCACAACTGATCCAGTGCCACCCCCGGCAGCACCGCCATGAGCGGCTCCTTGTAGCCGTCGCCATCGGCGATGGCGCGCTGCACGGCAAAGACCCGGGCGCGGCTCTTCAAGCCCACCAGTACGGCGGTGATGCTGGTTGGAGTGAGGTTGAATTTCTTCACGAACTGGGCCGGAATATGCACGCCCGGCATCGGTGCGCCGCCTTCCCAGTCGAGGTGGATGGCTTGCATACCGTCCAGGCCGATATGCACCGTGCGATCGACCGGAGTGCCGGTACGCGCCAGGATGCCGACTACCGTGAAGGGTTTGTCGGCATGTTGGGTCAGGCCCATGCCGCCCATGCCATGCGAGAGGATGATGATGTCACCCAGCCGGTAATGCAGCTTGTCGGCCACGTCCGCCCCCAGCACGGCCTCGAAGACGTCACTGAAAGGCCGGCCCTGGGCCAGCTTGAGTGCCTGGTTGCTGCCGTAGCGGAAGTGGGTGAAATAGTCGCCATTGGTGGCCAGCACCGGGAAACCGCGATGCGAGTCGCCCAGGGAAATCGGAATGGTCCAGGCCACGGCCGGATCGCGCGCCAGGGTCTGGGCGCTGTCCCAACCCATGTTGTTGGTGGCGCCGCCGATGCGGAAGATGGCATAGAGCATCAACTGGATCGGACTGGTGCGGGCCCCCACCACCAGGTCAGTGCCGGACACCGATTGCGAAAAGCCGGAACGCACTTCATGGCGCACCCGCTCGATGCCCAGCAGCATGGTGGTGGACAGGGCGATGGCCAGCAGCATCAGGCCCAGCGTGAAACGCCGGTTCCAGGCACTGCGCGCGGCCAGGCGTAGCAGCAGCTTCATGCGGCCTCCTCGGTACGCGCAGCGTGGTTGATCTGCTCCAGCGCAATGCGACGGGTGAAGCGTTCGGCCAGGCGCTGGTCGTGGCTGACGAATACCAGCGCCGCACCGCTTTGCGCGCATTCGCGTTGCAGCAGGTCGAGGAAGGCTTGCTGGCGGTCGCTGTCCAGCGCCGAAGTGGGTTCGTCGGCGACGATGATCTCGGGCCGCCCGATCAGCGAGCGCGCCGCCGCCACCCGTTGCTGCTGGCCGATGGAAAGCTGGGTCACGGGCCGCCTCCAGAGTGCCGGCGCCAGGTCCAGGGCGGCCAGCAGGGATTGCGCCACCTGCTTCAGGTCGTCTCCTTGCTGGCGTGCGCGCTCCTTGCGATAGGGCGAGAACTGGCAGGGCAGCAGCACGTTGTCGAGGATGGACAGATAAGGCAGCAGATTGAACTGCTGGAAGATGTAGCCGATGTGGTCCACCCGGAACCGGTCGCGCCGCGCCGCCGACAGCGTTTGCAGGGGCTGGCCCAGCACGTTGACCTGGCCGGCCTGGGGCAAGATGATGCCGCCGATGGTGGCCAGCAGGGTGCTCTTGCCACTGCCGCTGGGGCCGCTGATGAAGATATGTTCACCTGGGGCGATGGACAGCCGCTCCAGCAGCAGGGCTGGCTGGGATTGGCCGGGCCAGGTGAAGCTAAGTTCCCGCATGTCGATGGCGGCAGCCGGGGAAGAGGGGTCTGGAAGATTCATGAGCGAGGGGAGGGCCAGCGGGGATGCGCCAAGGGTGGCATGGTAGCCCACGATCATAGCCGCAGCGGCTGTCAACGACCTGACTGCGGCCTGATGGTGGGCGGACGGTGCTCAGAGATCAGAGATCAGAGCTCAGATGAGGCACCGTCCACGTCCTGCCAGGGCAGGGTCAGTTCAGCGGGATCACGGCGCTGCCCGGCACCAGTTGCGCCGCGCCTTGCTTCTTGGGCGTGGCCATTTGCACATCGATGCGATGGAAGCCGGGGAAGGCGGCAAACAGGCCGCTCACGTCGATGGTATTGAGCGCGCCGGGGCTGGCGCAAACCAGGGTGAAGTCGCCATCCAGATCAGCATGGCCATCGGTGGGCGCGGCTTCGCTGCTGGCGGGGGCTTTTTCACCCAGCAGCGCGGGAGTCAGGACGGCCGATTCCAGTTGCACTTCGGCCGGCTTGCATTGGGCGCTGGCATCGGTGGCAAACATGCGGCCAACGTCGCGCAGGCTCTGGGCGGCGGCGCGCACGGTGTCCTTGTCCTTGGCGCTGTTGGCGGCATGTTCGAAGCCCACCAGGTTGATCAGCGGGCTATCCAGATGCAGGGTCAGGGTATTGCCTTCCAGCGCCACATCCAGCTTGCCCACGCCGTGAACATGGGGCGGGTGGTTGCCGTGATGGTCGTGGCCGTCATCGGCGGCCAGCGCGGGCAGGCTGGTCAGGGACAGAAGGAGCAAAGGCAACAGGGGGCGGGACAGGAACATGGGCGGCTTTCTTGTGCTTGTTGTGGGGGGAAGGTCAAGGATGCTGCGGCATTTGTCAATAAATGACAGATATCAGATATCAGATGGCAAACCACGGTGGATGGTTCGGTATTGTGCCGTGGCGACCGCCAGAATTTCAGTGTTGTTACATTCTGCAACAGGGTTGCATTATAATGCGTGTTTTCCCTGTTTCTGCAACCAGGTTGCGCCAAGTACAGGTGCGCGCGGGCCAGCCCCGCCAGCGGCCCTGCCAGCTCTCCCCGTTGCGCCTTTTCAGATTGCCTGCCGTGTCGTTTCTCTCTCGTTTCGTATTGCAACAAGGCGTGCTCGCCAGCCCCTGGTGGCAGCGCGTGCTGGCCGTTGCACCCGTGATCCTGCTGCTGTGGCTGGGGGTGCACTGGGCGCTGGGGGAGGGCTGACATGAATGCCGCCATCTCCCTCGATAACCTGACCGTCAGCTACCGCCGTCATCCGGCCCTGCACCACGTCAGCGGCGCCTTCGAGCGCGGCTCGCTCACGGCCATCGTCGGCCCCAATGGCGCCGGCAAGAGTACCTTGCTCAAGAGCATGTTGGGGCTGGTACGCTGCAATGACGGGCGCGTGCAGACCCACGTCGATTCACGTCGCATCGCCTACCTGCCGCAGCAGGCCGAGATCGACCGCAGCTTCCCCATCAACGTGCTTGATTGCGTGCTGCTGGGCTACTGGCAAGCCAAGGGCAACTGGGGCGGCATCGATGCCGCCATGCGCCAGCGCGCCGTGCAGGCGCTGGCCGCAGTCGGGCTGGACGGCTTTGCCGCGCGCCCGGTATCGAGCCTGTCGGTGGGGCAGTTCCAGCGCGTGCTGTTTGCCCGCATCCTGCTGCAGGATGCCGAAGTGATCCTGCTGGACGAACCCTTCAATGCCATCGACGCCCGCACCACCGGTGACCTGCTGCGCATCATCTCGGCCTGGCACGCCGAGCGCCGCACCGTGATCGCCGTGCTGCACGACCATGACCAGGTACGCCGCGCCTTCCCGCAGACCCTGCTGCTGGCGCGCAACGTGGTGGCCTGGGGCGACACCGCCGAGGTGATGTGCGAGGAAAACCTGCAACGCGCACGTGCCATGGCCGAGGCGGTGGATGAACATGCCGGCGTGTGCGAAGTCAGCCAGGCCGAGGTGATGGCACTGTCGCGCCGGCACGCGCATGACCATGAGCACCCTGCGCACGATCATTCACATGCGCACGATCACGCCCCTCACCCCGTCGCCAAGGGAGGCCGGCCATGAGCGTGCTGACCACCTTGCATGAAGTGGCGATTGCCCCCTTCGAGGAATTTTCCTTCATGCGCCGTGCCTTGGTGGCCGCCTTCGCGCTGGCCCTGGGCAGTGCCCCGCTGGGGGTATTGCTGACCTTGCGTCGCATGAGTCTCTTCGGCGAGGCCTTGAGTCATGCCGTGCTGCCGGGAGTGGCGGTGGGCTTCATCTTCTTCGGCTTGTCGCTGCCGGCGCTGTCCATCGGCGGCTTTGCGGCCGGGGTGGTGGTGGTGGCGGTGGCGGGCTGGATCAGCCGGCATACCGAACTCAAGGAAGACGCCAGCCTGGCCGCCATCTATGTGGTGGCGCTGGCGCTGGGGGTGATCCTGATTCGCGCCACGGCACCCAGCTC
>NZ_BADI01000479.1:0-130 GCF_000333555.1 Herbaspirillum sp. B65
CCTGTTTGCCCGCAATTATGAAAGCCGTGCGCAACTGGTGGCACTCACTGCTGCGATCCGCCAGGCCCGCCCCGGCATCCTGATCGCCGTCGATCACGAAGGTGGCCGCGTACAGCGCTTCCGCAGCGAT
>NZ_BADI01000478.1:0-1412 GCF_000333555.1 Herbaspirillum sp. B65
CCTGATGGACGGACATTTCGCTTGGGCCACCCCGGATGACCTGGCCATCCATCCCGACATCGGGCGCTGCGTGCATCTGGTGTCGGCCCACGAGGTGCGCGGCTCCTTTCCGCTGGATGGGGCGTCGGGCGAGAACGTCAAGGAAGTGGTCTATCCGGGTGTGCACTCCGATGTCGGCGGCGGCTATCCGCCCAATGATCAGGGGCGTGCGATCGGCCAGGGGCGGGTGGGCGATGCGCGCAAGCTGTCGCAGATTCCATTGGCGCAGATGTACCGCGAGGCGCTTATCGGTGGCGTGCCCTTGCTGGATGAGGCCGAGATGATCGATCTGCACAAGCGTATGTTCCAGATAGACCCGGCCACACTATCGGCTTTCAATGCCTACGTGGAAGCGACCCGCCAAGGCAGCGGCAAGCCCGAGGGCAGCTTGTGGCTGGTGGAGACTCAGCCGCTGGAGTCACTCAAGACCATCATCCGCCGCCACTATGGCATCTACCTGCGCTGGCGCAAGAGCATGTTGGGCAAGATTCACCTGTTGCCGGGGCTGACACAATCTTTTGATCCCCCGCATAAGAAGGCCCAGGATATCAACGACCAGAAGGTGGTCGATGACGATCTGCTCAGAGAGCTGATACTGGTGCAGACGATGCGGTTGAATGACCGGGACCATGTTCTACCCTATCCGGGCAAGCGCGACGATTGGGACGACGGCGTGTCGCAGGCGTGGTACGACTTCACGCCAGTCAAGCCGGCCGAGAAGCTGTTGTTCGAGACCCTGGTGCACGACTCACGCGCTTGGTTCAAGCCGCTGGGCGACGATGACAAGCTGAGCAATCTGCGCAAGTATCAGGCCGAGACCATGCGCGAGGTCCAGGTGCATCTGGATGAGCTCTCCCAGGAGATCCGTGCGTTGCAGGAGCGGCAGGCCAGCCAGCAGCTACTGCCCGCTCAAGCTGGTCGGCTGGCGGAACTGAAAAAAGAAAGACAGCGCGAGCAGGATCGTCTGGCAGCCTTGCGACAGAACAAGACCCATGTCATCGTCGATGGCGGTCATGAATTCCACTGGATGTGGGGCTATTTGCGCTGGCGGATGATCTATTTCGGTAATCATCCCAAAGCTCGCGAGCAAAAACCAAAACCTGATAAACCCGACCTGCTCTGATCTTGGCCCACCGAGATGTTAAGAAGATAGATTCCATNCACCGCAGCTATTCCAAATTAGCCTGGTCTGGAAAAATGGGTCAGGTCTCACTCTCCATGAACGCATCGCCGCGCGGTGGAGTAAGCGCTTCCCTCTGATGCCAGCAGAATCTCCCCAACGAAGAACCCGTCCGGGACTGGTGNACGGGTTCTTCTGGCCTGCATCGGTGTAGCGAGATGATGTCTACTCCTTTTCACGCCCCGTCATCCCC
>NZ_BADI01000477.1:0-939 GCF_000333555.1 Herbaspirillum sp. B65
GCTGACCTGATCCAGTTCTAGCGTGGGGGCCACGGGGCCAATTGTATCGAGCGTGAAGCTTAAGCTGGCGATGGCGCCTTCGTTACCGGCCTTGTCGATTTCACGCACTTCCACCGTCTTGAGTGCGCCATTCTTGTTGGCGTTGGCTGCATTGCTGACGGAGATTTTGCCATTGGTGGTCTGGTCTTGCCAGGTGCCGCCATCGATACGGTATTTCCACTTGGCGTTGGTGGTTGCTTCCAGGTTCTTGACCGTGACGGATCCTGTCCT
This sequence comes from Herbaspirillum sp. B65, assembly GCF_000333555.1. Lineage (NCBI taxonomy): Bacteria > Pseudomonadati > Pseudomonadota > Betaproteobacteria > Burkholderiales > Oxalobacteraceae > Herbaspirillum > Herbaspirillum sp. B65. The sequence goes on from NZ_BADI01000477.1 coordinate 271, forward strand.
GGTCAAGGCTGGTGTGTTGCCGCTGGCGGCCACGCTGACCTGATCCAGCTCCAGCGTGGGGGCCACGGGGGCGGTGGTATCGAGCGTGAAGCTCAAGCTGGCGATAGCGCCTTCGTTGCCGGCCTTGTCGATTTCACGCACTTCGACCGTTTTGACCGCGCCATTCTTGTCGGCGTTGGCAGCATTGCTGACGGAGATTTTGCCGTTGCTGGTCTGGTCTTGCCAGGTGCCGCCATCGATACGGTATTGCCACTTGGCGTTGGTGGTCGCTTCCAGATTCTTGACCGTGACGGATCCTGTCCTGGTCAAGGCTGGTGTGTTGCCGCTGGCGGCCACGCTGACCTGATCCAGCTCCAGCGTGGGGGCCACGGGGGCGGTGGTGTCGAGGGTGAAGCTCAAGCTGGCGATGGCGCCTTCGTTGCCGGCCTTGTCGATTTCACGCACTTCGACCGTCTTGACCGCGCCATTCCTGTCGGCGTTGGCTGCATTGCTGACGGAGATTTTGCCGTTGCTGGTCTGGTCTTGCCAGGTGCCGCCATCGATACGGTATTGCCACTTGGCGTTGGTGGTTGCTTCCAGATTCTTGACCGTGACGGATCCTGTCTTGGTCAAGGCTGGCGTGGCTGCCGCTGGCGGCTACGCTGATCTGATCAAGTTCCAGCGTGGGGG
>NZ_BADI01000476.1:0-352 GCF_000333555.1 Herbaspirillum sp. B65
TGAAGATGATAATCCATCTTCAATAATAGTCAGTTCAACCGTCGAACCGTGCAATTCGCCGAGCGCCTCGCCGAGCGTCTTCACCGCGCCGGGCGAATGGAGATGGCGCTGGGCGCTGCGAAGGTGCAGAGTGATGCGCGCGCCATCCTGCTCTTTCCAGGCATTTAGCGCCACCTGCTCGACCAGTTTAGGCAATTTCAGCAGACTCACCTCTTTTGCCCACGCGTCACGCTCGATCGCCTCTTCTGCCAGCACCGCGTAGTCGCGGTTGAAGACGGAATCGACAATCATCTTGCCGAAGCCGGGAATGGTAAACACCTGCTCGGTGAGCACTGCACCGCCGAGTAATTCG
>NZ_BADI01000475.1:0-8478 GCF_000333555.1 Herbaspirillum sp. B65
ACAGGATCAAGATTGCAGAAGATAGATATCTCCGGTTTGATGAAAATGCGATGCGCGGGCAAATCCGCGCCCTCGCCCAGGATCGCGGCAGTACCGCCCCTGGGGAAGAAGTCATAACGTTTGGTGGCGCCGAGATAGCGCACGGTTCTCAGTTCTCCCTCGATACAGTTCGGCGTGCGCGGATTGGCATCGACGCTGACGCATTCCGGCCGGATCAGCAGCCAGACCTGCGTACCCATGGCAAGCTTGCCGGTCTCTGTCAGCAGCAGCTGGAAGCCGACATCCACGATGCCATCGGCGGCGACGCGGCCGGGCAATATCGTGGAATGGCCGACGAAACCGGCCACGGCACGATTGACCGGGCGCTCGTAGAGCTCCTGGGGCGTGGCGACCTGCAGCAGGCGCCCGCCATCCATGACGGCGATGCGGTCGGCGATGGCCAGCGCTTCTTCCTGGTCGTGCGTGACCATCAGGGTGGTGGCGGCAAATTCGCGCTGCAAGACCTTGATCTGATCGCGCAGATAGCCGCGGATGTTGACGTCCAGCGCCGACAGCGGTTCATCGAGCAGCAAGGCGCTGGGGCGGTAGGCCAGTGCGCGCGCCAGTGCCACGCGTTGCTGCTGTCCACCCGAGATCTGATGCGGCAGGCGTTGCGCCATTGCCGCCAGATCCACCATTGCCAGCATGTCGCCGGCCCGACGGACCGATTCTTCGCGGGAGATGCCGCGCATCTTGAGACCATAGGCCACGTTGTCTTGCAGGCTCAGATGGGGGAACAAGGCGTAATGCTGGAACACCATGCCGATATTGCGCTTGTGCACTTCCACACCGGTCAGGTCATGTCCATCCAGGAAGATGTGTCCGCTTTGCTGGCGCAGCAATCCGGCCACCAGGCGCAGCAAGGTCGATTTGCCCGAACCGCTGGCGCCGATGACGGCCAGCAGTTCGCCCTTGGCGATGTTCAGGCTGAGCTGATCGATACCATGCTGGCTCTGGCCATAGTGAAAAACGACATCGTTGAAATGCAGACCCATTATCGTTTGGCAAAATAAGTGGAGATGAGGGAGGCCATCGCAGCCAGCAGCAGCAACACCACCGTGGCCGCGCAGGCCAGGCCGGTAGCGCCGTAGAAGGCTTGCAGCAAGACCACCGGATACGTGCGATTGGAAAAACTGGAGAGCAGGTTCGACAGTCCGAATTCACCAATGGACAGGGCCGACACCATGGCCAGTCCAGAGATCAGGCTGTGGCCGAGATTGGGCAGCACGATGCCGAAAAAGCGCTGAGCAGGACTCGCACCGAGTGTGGCGGCTGCCTGCTCCAGCTGATCCAGCTTCAAATGGCGCAGATCGCTCAGCAGCGTGTTGGTGAGATAGGGCATGGTCTGCATGGTGTGCGCAGCGATCAGCAGCCCGAAGGAACCTTGCCAGGGCAGCCAGTCCGAATTGAAGACCAGCAGATAACCGAAGGCCAGGGTGATGGTCGGCACGGCGATGGGCATCGAGGCGATCAAGCCGGTAGCCACTGCCTTGGCACCACGGCCGTTCTTGTACAGATAGTAGGACAGCGGCACCGAGAGCAGCGTCGAGAGCACGCAGGTACACAAGGCCAGCGTCAGACTCGAAAAAAATGCGCGGCGCATGGACACGTCCTGCCACAGCGCGACGAACCAGGAGAGCGTGAATCCCTCCGGCAGCAGAGTGTTGGTCCAGGTCTGACCCACCGAGCCCACGCAGACCAGCGCGATGGGAAGCAGCAGATAAAGGCCATACGAAATTGAGATCAGTCTGAGTAGCATCTTTCACTCTGTCCGGGGTGGCCCCGGCGGTATCGAGGAATGGCGGTGTATCGAATCGAACGAGATTCTAGTGCAGCTTTCCGGGCTGCATTTTGCGCATTCCGCATTCAACGATGATGGGCGCTCATCGAAAACAACAGAAAGCCACACCTGTTAAGCAGCGTCATGTTCCTGTCATATCCGCTTGGCAAACTGGCGCCCCGTCTGGCTTCCGGCCTGACGCAAGACGCCCCTCCCTGCCCGTCCCCATGAAGAGAATCTGTCCCACCATCCATGAGCTGCTGGCCTTCGAGTCATCGGCGCGCCATCTGAGTTTCACGGATGCCGCCGATGAGCTCTGCATCACGCCCAGCGCGGTCAGCCGGCAGGTCTCCAGCCTGGAAGAATTTCTCGGGGTGGCGCTGTTTCGCCGCAGCGGCAAGAAGCTGGTGTTGAGCGGCAACGGCAAGATGTATCTCTCCAAGGTGGCGCCGGGGCTCAACATCATCAAAGCCGCCTCGCTGGACATGCTGGCCGTCAGATCGTGCGACAGCTCATTGACGCTCTCCAGCGTCCCGACCTTCACCACCAACTGGCTGATCCCGCACTGGCCGCTGTTCCAGCAGATCTATCCGGACGCCAAGCTGAATTTCAAGGCACACGTTTCTTCGGACGAGATGTTTCCCTCGGACGTCACCGCAGCAGTGCGTTTTGGCAAGGGGACCTGGCCTAATGTGGTTTCCGAATACCTGATCGGCAACCGCTTCGTGGTGATCTGCCGGCCGGAAGACTTGAAAGGCGAACGCGCCATCAGGGGGGTGAACGATATCCATCGCCACACCTTGCTGCAGCACATCGAGGCGCCGGGCAGTTGGGAACTGTGGTGCGACCACGTGAAGATCGACAAGTCGCGCGCTCTGCTGGGACCGAGATTCGAGCAATACTCGGTGCTCATTTCAGCAGTGGTCAACGGCATGGGCATCGGCCTGGTTCCCGAATTCCTGGTAGGGCAGGAGCTGAAGAAGGGATTGCTGGTCAAGCCTTTTTCCACCAGTGTGGAAATCAATCAGGGGCACTATCTCTGCTATCCAAGGAGCAGTTGAACCTGCCCATTTCCAGGCTTTCCGCACGTGGTTGCAGGCGGCCTGCTCTGATCCACGGGATACGCATACCGTTGCGCCGCTGCGTGTTCAGGCCAATACCCTGGCCTGACAAGTTCACCTCGAATTGCTCTGCATCGCGCGCAGTCTGTCTACGCATCTGTTAGTTTTTCTCCCTCCCTCTTTCTCTCGCAACCACCGTCCGTGATGCGTTCGCCGCTCATCGTAGTGTGCGAAAAACTCAATTTTCACCCTGCTTCGGCTTCATAGAATTGAGCCCGCTGCATCGCCTCCTTTTGCGGGCGCTTGTTGAAGACAGGCGCAAATCCCATTGGATGGATGTGGCAAACGACAGGCCACTTCTTTATGACAACAGGGGAAATCAACATGTCTTTCAAAGCAAATGCACTGGCCGGCTCGGCGCTCGCCATGATCGTCCTGGCCTCGCCTGTTCATGCGCAGAGCAACGTGACGGTGTATGGACGGCTTAACGTTGGCTTGGTCAATTATTCCGGCTATGGGCAAGGCCGTGGTGCGGCCACGCAGGAAAACAACCTCTCCAGCCGGATCGGCTTCAAGGGCCGCGAAGACCTGGGCGATGGGCTGGCGGCCACCTTCATGCTGGAGTCGGGGTTCAGTCCCGATACCGGTGCCGGCGCCCTCGGCAGCCGGGAAAGTTCGGTCGGACTGCAAGGCTCCTTCGGTTCGGTCAAGCTCGGCTACATGCTCAATCCGCTCGACGATCTGCATGGAATCGCCGGCCCGGGCTACCAGAGCAGCATGATGAACGACAATCTCAACGGCTTCTGGGCCAATGGCTACAGCAACACCTTCACCGGCACCAGCGGCAATGCCGGAAGCACCGCCTGCACCCAGGTCGCCGGCAATGGCGGCGCGACCAACAGCTTTGCCTTTGATAGCCGTTTCGGCAATTCCATCCGCTATGACTCACCAGTGATCAATGGCTTCAGTGCCGCCACCCATCTGTCGCTGGGCGAAGTCACCGGCTGCAACGGTATGGCCTGGTCCAGCAAAGTGCAGTATCAGCGCGATGCCGCCATCGTGGCGCTGGATTACGATCTGCATCACAACGTGCGCGGCACGGGCTTGAATGACCAGCTCCTGATGCTGGCAGCCGGGTATTCGGTGACGCCTTCCCTCTATCTCGGCGGCTACTTCCAGGCGCTGAAATACAGCAACCCCGGATTGCGGGATCTACGCCAGAACGGCTTTGGCCTGACCGCGCGCAAGAAGGAAGGACAGCATACGCTGGAGCTGTCCTGGTACCACGCCGGACAGGGACACGGCGACCAGACGCCGGTCTTCTCCGGCATCTATGTCGGCAATGGCAGCGCCTCCAACATCATCATGCTGGGTTACCGCTACGCGCTCTCCAAGCGCACCGAACTGTGGTCGCAACTGGTGCAGCTGCGCAACGGCAGCAATGCAAAATACGACATCGGCGGCGCCGGCAGCGCCGGAGGCAACGGGCTGGCGGGGCGTAACATCCGGGCGGTTGCGGCAGGGATCAAGCACGACTTCTGATTGCTACAGTCAATGAGACAGACCGCCCTGCATTCAGAGCATGGGCGCTCTGATCTCTTCATGCAGCTGTTCCACCAGTCAATATCGTCAAGCGAGCGCGAGAGACCGCTTCATCCATGACAGCGAGAGCACGCCAACTGGAAAATAATTTTCTGAGGCAAGCAGTATCATTTTTCCATTCATGGCTATATAATCGCCCCTCTCCGAAAAAAGGCAGTTGCGAGAGCCCCCATGAGGTCCGGCTGAACAAGGCTTTTGAAGGGGTCGAGAACCGGCAAAAAGACGAAAATTGCCAGGACTGCAAAAAATTCAATAGAAAAGGCTCTCGCACGCGAGGGCCTTTTTTAAAAGCCCCAAAATAAGAAAGCCGAGTCAGTCAAAGACCGACCCGGCGGAAGTCAATTAGAACAAGCTAAGTTGACTAGGATGCGAACGCCAATGCTGGCATACATTCTCGGTTCGCCCGAAACGAACTCGAGTATAGGCGCGCACGAACACATCCTTGAGGCGAGTGTTGTACATAACTCCTCCAACTAACGTTGGAGGGGCAATTAATCTTGCCTACAGCCATTGGTTAACGTAAACTAACTAAGTCTGCTTAGGACATCAATGGCTGTAGGTGGCAGGGGTTGCCCCTCACCACCTTTGCCAAAGTTAAAGCCTATTAACCTAATAAGGTGATATGGGTTTTAGCCATATATAAGCCCTCCTTAATAGCTCTAGCATTGCTATCTATGCTCCGCGGTCCAAGCGGGTGGGTTTAGAAAAAGAAAGCCCTGACGTTTGCACCGTTAGGGCTTTCGCCTTTTTAGCTCTTCGCATCCTTATCGTCGTCGTTTTGTGGAATGACTAGGTCAGGAAGCTTCCCGAAATCAGAATCTCGCGCCAATTGGTACCCCGTAAAGATTGGCTTCTTCACCCAGCCATACTTGGTAGATTCGATTTGTAGCTCCGCCTTAGCCTTCGATAGATAAGCAGAGAGATTACGGAGCTGCGTTTTTTCATCGCCCCCAGAAAGCTGAACACCAGCCTCATCTAGTTTTGACAAAATCTCTTCGGTCGTCCGAGGGAAGCCGTCCTTCAACAACTCATCCGCCACAAAGAGAATCCTGTCACGTTTCGAAGCTGTTCGAACACCTTCAGCAAACCCCTCAATCGTGACAGAATAAGATCCCACCGGATGCCTGACAGCAGGCTTTGTAGAAATCGGCGGATTAATAAAGGACAGAAAGACCTCTTTCGCCGCTTCCAGCTTTTTCAATTCCGCGTCGATGAGTGCTAGCTCACGCATAAGGCGTTCTCGGGTAACCCGTAGGTCGTCCGTCTTTTCGCTAATTTGAGTGAGAAGGTCCATGTAAAGAATTCTAGGTGGAACAATGGAAGGATGCAACAGGCATTTTTCCAGAATTAGCAAACGGCCAACCTCAGACTCTGAAAATGATCAAAACCGGTTGCATTCAGAGGAAATCGAAAATATTTCGTCGTAAAAATGTTACAGAAGACCTCGAAGTTTGACTTTCCTCCCGACCTCCGCTCCCTATCTCAGTACGGTTTCTAAAGAATCCATCTTTCTTTAACCCTGCCACAAATTCGGAGACGAATTAGTCTAATTATTTGATTTTATTAGATATTATTCAGATCATCGATCCTCTTCACGAAGTAATCTCGCCCCCCTTGTTCTGCCTTAATTCCTATGCACCACCCTTTATCCTTTCTAAAGGTGACGTCAATTAGAATTATTGTGTTTGTCACAACATCTATTCACGCTTACAATCGGCTATCAAACGCAAAGTAATACTCGACCATTTTCACAAAGCACCTTCTGACCACTCCGGCGTGAATCAAGTTTCGCCTAGTTATTTTCACAGCCATTTGCGGTATCTATCCCTTGTCACGATGATTGATCAACAATTTCACATTCGGAATAGTTGGATTAACTGATGGGGGATTCTGTGTCGGCCAATATTCACTCCGTCGTGGCTTAGCGCTGCTGGGCTTACCGGTCCGATTCCGGCTCCACCAAAGGTGGTAAGCAAAAAAGCACTTTTCGGAGTGCATTTTTGTTTTTTGCAGCCGCTCCTGTATCAACCATCTCAGCATCTAAAAAAGGCGAAATACTCTGCGCCTCTCACTCTCTCAACGCCAGGCTTCATTCGAGGCCTCCCCGTTCAGTTCATCATTGATGCCTGACAAATAAAGCGTAACTTGGCTTTTGCATAAAACTACCGCCCTAAAAATTTTACGAAAAATTGTAGGTAAACCGTCCGCTCCCGCACCCGGCTCTTACAAATAAGAAATACTCGCTGCCACCCCGATTCCCTACAACTCCTGCGATGACCGACAGTCCGTGAACTATCCCTTCACGACGATGATTCGAAAATACAGCCTGAGAACTGACGTGACCACCGCAAAAAGCCTGGGAAAGGGTATTCACTTTTCAGCGAAGGAGCAAAACATGAATGGCGCGGCACGTCCGAAATTCAATGGCAAAGGAATGATCTGGCAAGGAGACAAGACAAGTCATGGTGGCCTCGTCATGACCGGCCTCCAGCAAAGCACATGGAACGGGATAACAGGCCAGGCACGCCTGAACGATATCGTGTTCTGCCCAAAATGCGATCCCCATCGGCACAGCATTTCCCAGGCATCCGGCATGAGCGTCTTCGGGGTGCGCAGTGCACTAGAAGGGGACATGACCAGTTGTGGAGCCGTGCTACTGGCCGAGCGCGCAGACGCGAAGGAACTGGAGGCTGCCGCTGCCTTCATGAACGGCACGGGATTTGATGATCGCTATGTGCTTCTTGATGCCGGTGGACAACCCATGCCCGACACCTACTACGCGTGCCAGAAGGTCAGCGGAGAAATCGAGTATGGGACAACCGACAGCAAGGGGCAGACCAAGCTTCACTTGACTGGTGTGCAGGCAGAGCAAATCAACTTTTTTATCGCGGGGTAACCGATGTCTGCTCAGACCATCACAAGCCCGCACGGTCAAACCCTTCGCTTGGTCAGCAAAACGATGACCACGCCTCATGCAGATGACTCCGTAAAACCCATCAACACCGATTCGGAGACTGTTGAAGTCATTGTCAGCGACGGCCGCCTGATCAGCAGCGGATCCCAATGGGGGCATGTAGCGATTGATGTGGGTGGCTACGTTTATGGAATGGCGCACAGCGGCTATGACAAACGCTTAAGAACCAAATATCTTGCTGACAATTCCTATAGAGATTCGTTGGGCGTGGTACTTCGCGTCTCTCGGGACGAGAAAGAGAAGATAAGGCAGGAACTTGAACGCAGAATACGTGTGGGTGCCAGCTACAATCTGGCATCCAATAGCTGTTCCACCAACGTCGCCGATGTCCTTGAAAACATCGGCATCTTGGCTCACGATCCAAGGTTTCTTTTCGCGCCGGCGTCCAATGCCGGCGTCTCTCCCAAAGAACTGCTAATCGTCATTCAACGATCAAAACGCGCGGTCAAGCTCAACGACTACCCCCGGAAATGAAAAACCTTCTGCTCCTGCTCTCTGTATTGTCTCTGCCCGGCTGCAGCCAGCCCGAAGGCACATGGCAGGCAACACAGGACGTGACAGTATTCAAGGCAGCCGATGAGGCCGATGAACCGGCTTTCCTCCTGCGCAAAGGAGAAACCTGTGCCTTGGGCCGGGAGCAGATCGTCAAGGCCTTCATGTACCGGGAAGTCTCCTGCCCCCAGGGCAAAGGCTGGATCATCTACGAAGCGGGCTACCCTTTCGTGCGCAAGAATCCCCCTCCTTCTGAGTGAAAATAATTTCCACGTCGAGCAGTATCATTTTTCCGATCAAGGCTATATAATCGCCCCTCTTCGAAAAAAGGCAGTTGCGAGAGCCCCCCATGAGGTCCGGCTGAACAACGCTTTTGGAGGGGTGCGAGAACCGGCAAATACGCAAAAAAGACGAAAATTGCCAGGACTGCAAAGAATTCAATAGCAAAAAGGCTCTCGCACGCGAGGGCCTTTTTTTTGGACCGCAGCTTTGCAAACTATTTATGCAACCCTGCCAAAAGCCGCATCACT
>NZ_BADI01000474.1:0-2457 GCF_000333555.1 Herbaspirillum sp. B65
ACGGCATCCATCAATCGTCCTGACATCACCCACACAACCAACCCGCAGCCCGAAAAATCAGCATCTCCACACTATCGAATTGCTGAATCCCAGGAATCTTCTCAGCATCATAGGTCGCAAAAACCGGCTTGTTCCACTTGAGACCCAAGGCCATTTCAGAGATCGTCCCCCACCCTCCCCCGACCGCAATCAGGCAAATTGCGCTGCTCGCGATGACCGCGTTACGGGCTTCCCCAAGTCCCGTAGGCAACACCACACTCAGATAAGCATTCCCGCTCGCCGCATCGGCATCAGGAAGAATGCCAATGACCAATCCCCCTGCATCCCGCGCACCTTGTGCGGCTGCCTCCATCACCCCGCCCTTGCCACCGCAAATGATGGGGACACCCGCCCCCGCCAATGCACGCGCAATACGAAAGGCGCTGGCCTTCTGTTCGTCCGTGGCCTCGCCCGGGCCGATGATCGCCACCGGCTGGCGGATCGCATTGGCGCCGGCTTGCCGCTGTGCCAGTTGGGCCAGCACCTCTTGTGTTTCCTGACTAAGTTGATTGTCGACGTCTTGCAACTGCATCACCGATTCCAATAAAAGTTGAACAGCAGACCAGCAGCACCAACGACAGCGCCGCAGCCTCGGAAAGATCGCTGCCGCCGTCGCTGACCTTCTGGTACAGCTGCAGCGGCAGGATATTGATTTGCGACCCCACCATCGCCAACGCCGTGCCATAGGTGCCCATGGCAATGGCCGCCACGACACAGCCCGACTGGAGGATGGCGGGATAGACCTGCGGCAGCGCAATCTCGACAGCAGCACGCAGCGGCGAAGCGCCCATGGTGCGCGCCGCGTGCAAGGACCGCACGTCGAAATTGGCGAAGACCGGATACAGCGTCAGCGCCACCCTGGGGATGAGGTAGTAGGCATAGGCCAGGGCCAGGCCCCACAAGGAATAGAGCAGACTGCCCGAACTGGCCGGATCAATGCCAAACACTTCCAGGCTTTGCGTGACGAAACCCGCGCGGCCGAAGGCCAGGATGAAGCCATAGGCGATCACCAGGCCCGAGAACGCCAGCGGCAAACCCAGCAGCATGATCATCCAGCCGCGCCGCTGTTGCGGCTGCCGCGCCAACTGGATGGCGATCAGGCTGCCCACCACCACCGACATGCCGCCCGAGAGCAGGCCCAGCAGCAAGGTGTTGGCCAAGCCCTGCCAGAACAGGCGGTCACCGAACAGATGGGCGAAGCTGTGGCCGCCGTCGCCCCAGGCTTCGGGCAGCAACGACAACAGCGGCAGGAAGAAAAACAGGGCCAGCGCAATGCAGGCCGGCCACGATCCAAATCGTTGCATACGAAGTTCTCTCTAAAAGGCGGTGCGGCCTGGACCAGCGATGCCAGGCCGCAAGCATGGCCGCCTTACTTCAACAGGACAGCACTGGCCCACTGACGGTCGATGTCATCCTTCTTCGCAGCGGCCTTTTCGATATCCAGCGCATGGATCTGCGGTGCATCGGGAAGCTGGACGGCGCTGTCGCCCGCCGCTTTGACGGCAATCGCCGGACGCACGTAACCCTTCACGAACAGGGATTGGCCAATGTCGCTCATCACAAAGTTGAGCCACAGCTTGCCGGCATTGGGATTGGGAGCGTTCTTCACCAGGCTCATGGCATAGGGTGCGGAGACGCTGGCTTCGCGCGGAATGACGACCGCAATCGCATCCCCCATGCCATCGGTATATTTGGCCTTCAGACCATCGCTCTCGTAGCCGATCCAGATGGGGATTTCACCCTTGAGGAACTTGGCATAGGGCGTGGTGGCTTCCACCCGCAGGACATTGCCCGACTTGTGCAGCGTGGACAGGTAGTCCAGGCCGGGCTTGATCTGGTCCACGCTGCCGCCGTTGCCGTAGGCCGCTGCCAGCACGGTCACCTGGCCCACGCCGGCCGAACGCGGGTCCAGATAGACCACGCTGCTCTTGTATTGCGGCTTGAGCAGATCGGCCCAGGATTGCGGCACTTCCTTGACCAGCTTCTTGTTGACCAGGAAAGCGATGTTGAGCGAATGCACGGCGAACCACTTCCCTTCGGCTTCGCGGAACACCGGCGGCAGCTTGTCGAAGTTGACTGGCTTGTAGGGCGCCACCACATCCTTCTTCACCGCATCCAGCGCCGAAGCGGCGAAGTAGTAGGCCGTATCGGCCTGCGGGCGGCGGCGGGTCTTGTCCAGCGCGACGACGGTGGCGGCCGAACCGAGATCGTTATAGGTCAGCTCCACTTCGGGATAGCGCTGCTTGAATGCAGAAAACAGGGCCTTCCAGTTGGCCCACTCCGGGCCAGTGTCGAAAGAGACGGCCATGCCTTCGGACTTGGCCTTTTCATACAGCGCGGCCTCGCCCGGATAGAGCTCCTTGAAAATCGGCGCCATGCTGGGGGCAGTGGACATGAACGGCGGCCAAAAGGCCGGCG
>NZ_BADI01000473.1:0-6324 GCF_000333555.1 Herbaspirillum sp. B65
TGGCGCACTGTCTTGTTATTGAACGGAGCTCGGCGCAGATTCATTTGCAGCCACACCGTAGGCGAAAACATTTCCCAGCCGGCAGTCGTGCTCTGGACGTTGGGCAACTTCTGCAGACGACGCACTTCGAAGTTTTCGACGTCGCCGCCGCGCAGCACGTCGACCGTCCCCTGTTCGAAGGCTACCGCACGCGAAGCCGCATCCGGAACGATCTTCAAGTAGATGTCGTCCAGATAGGGCAGACCCGGCTTGAAGTAATTCGGGTTCTTCACCAGGTGGATGTATGCGCCCCGCTTCCACTCTTTGAGCATGAAGGGCCCGGTGCCGATGGGATTGTTGTTGGCGGGATTGGTGCGATAGTCAGTGCCTTCATAGATATGCTTGGGCACGATGGGCATCGTGCTCACTTCGAACGCGTAGATGAACGGGCTGAACGGCTGCTTCAGCTTGAAAATCACTTTATTGTCACCTTCCGCCTTCACAGATTCGACCCGCTGGTTCATCAGCACACGCATACGCGGGTGCACTTCCCGCAGGAACTTGTCAGAGGAGAAAACGACATCGGCTGCTGTGAATGGTTTGCCGTCGTGCCACTTCACACCTTTATACAAATTGAACGTGTAGGTGAGACCGTCCTTGGAAATTTCCCATGATTCAGCCAGCGACGGCTGCGGCTTCAGATCTTGACTGTAGGTAAGCAGCGATTGATAAATCTTGCTACCTGCGAATTGGGTGGGTCCTTGCTGATTGAGCGCAAGCATCAGGGTTGGCGGTTCTGGCTGCATCAGCATGTTCAACGTTCCGCCTGCTTGCGGATTCTCGACTGCTTGTGCCAGTACGGATGGTTGGCTAAGCAAGGTGGCTGCTGTCAGCAGGGCCAGTTGCGCGATGGTTTTTCTTTTCTTGGCATCCATGGAATTTCCTTTCAAGGCGAAAAATAGAACTCGTGGCAGGTCGCGATTAGTAAAGGTCCTACGAATCAGTCGGTTGAGGACTGCGAATTCCCTCCCCGCGGATTTCTGTTTTGATGTAACCAAGCACTGCGATCGTGGAGGCGGGATAGCCCTGCTCTGAATTGGTAATGTGAGGAGCAAGAATTTCGTTGAGCTTCGGCAACGCGTGGAACGGCACCACGGGATAGGCATGATGCTCGACGTGGTACGGCATGTTCCAGGCAAAGAAGCGAATAAAGGCGTTGGTATAGGTGGTGCGGGTGTTGGCCAGCATATTGGGGCTGTGCTCGCATCCGGTGTGCTCGGCGAGCAAGTACGGGCGCAGAAACCATTGACCAACGACCAGTGGAATCACCCATAGAATAAGTGCCGCAGCGCAATGGGTAGCGATCGACAGCAGGATGATGGTGAGATAGGCGGCCAGATACAAACGCGCTTCACGGACAATCAAGGCACGCTTGTTCTCAGGCACCCAGGGCTTGCGAACCTTCCCCAGCACTCCGTGCAGAATCAAGAGCCGGACGCGTTCAATCCAGGTCGGAATGCCGAGCCAGAACAGGAAGAGACCGGCCCTGGTCTTCGGCAGTGGCATGGCCAGCTCGGGGTCTCGTTCCGGATCCTGAGTAAAACGATGATGATCCCAGTGATACACACGATAGTATTCATACGGCCAAAGAATTGCGAAGGCAGCGAAGTGACCGAAAATGTAATTGAACGCACGCGTTTTAAACGCTGTCTGGTGCGCCATCTCATGCTCGGTCGTAAAGAGGAACGCGACGAAATATCCCATCAGGGCGGTGAGCGGCACCGACCACCAGGTGCCAATGCTGCTCCAGAGGGCGGCTCCTGTCACGCCCAGGGCGCCAAGATGACCGAATGCGCGAAGAAAACCAGGGAGATTTGATTTCTCGGAAAGGGGCATCAGTTCACTTGCTTTGAGTCGAAATTGCGCTGGTTTTTCCATGATTGATGTGCGGTTCGTTATAGAAGATGTGCGCCGCTCCGGTGTTACACCGCGAGCAGCTCCTTGACGTTGTTCTCGATGAATGCGCGCTCAGCAGGAAGATCGAACGGATTGCCTGCGCGATGCCCCCAGACTGACGGGATGGGTTTCAACGCTGCGTTTTGGAGATGCTGGAGTTCACGGCGGTTGTCCTCCACCTGGAAATAGAGGTCCTGCTCGCCAGGCATCAGCAGCGTCTTCGCGCGGATGCTGCGCAATGCCGATGGGAGGTCGCCGTTGAATACTGCATTGGCACTGATGTCGCCGTTCTGCCAGGTCCATATCTGAGCAAGCAGGTCCGCCGGGTTACGACGGGAGAAGGTCTGCTCCCAATAACCCACGAGATAGTCCTCCAGAGAGGCATAACCGTGGGCGCGCCACATCTCGTCGCGGTACACGCTCTGCGACAGTGCCCACCCGGCATACACGCGCCCCATCGCGCGAAAGCCCCGGACAGGAAATGCGGTGAAGGCACCATCCCTGTAGCCAGGGTCTGCCATCAAGGCATGCTTCACTCCTTCCAGAAAGACGCGGTTATGCGGAGCACACTTTGCTGAACCACACACCACGGCGATACTCTGGACTACCTCCGGAAATAAGGCGGCCCAGTGGTAAGCCTGCATGGCACCCATGGACCATCCATACACCAGCTTCACGCTCTCGATACCCCAAAGTTCTGAAAGCATGCGCTTCTGAACGTGTACTGCATCGAAATAGGTGACATCCGGATAGCGGATATCTACGGACGGCCAAGTCGCATTCGATGGCGAACTCGACAAGCCATTTCCAAAGAGATTGGGAATGACGATGAAATACTTTTCCGGGTCCAATGCTCCACCCTCTCGCACCATGAATTGCGTGTCGTAGTGTTGCGCGCTGAACGAGGTCGGATACACGATCACATTGGACCTGTCTGCATTGAGGGACCCGAATGTCTTGTAGGCGATAGACATGTTCCGGAACGTGCGACCAGATTGCAGCACGACATTGCCAGCATTGAATAGCCGGAAGTCCGCCTCCAGTGTGGTTTTTGTCTCCATTGGATTAATAATTTCCATTGCTTCACCTCAGCTTAACACCGAATTTTCAATTACTGTACGTCGAGTATTGGATATACGTTTTGATAGCAATTGGCGTGCCAGCGCTTTGATGCGCCGCAAACTGGGTGAAAAGCCCTCTCCTTTTTTATTTTATGTACTTGGAGTATCGTTATGGTGCGAGTTCGAACAACAGACGTGCTGTAGCGCACAAAACCGGGGAGGCAATTTCAAGATGGTGCATCTGCGCCACATTGCCCTCCGGCTACAGCTTCGTGGCGAAGAGATTTCGCATTTACAATGCCGCTAGATTTTTAAAACCGGTTCTTATTCCCTCCTCCAAGAGAACACGACAAGACATGAAGAAGACAGTAGACGAGATGCTTCCGAACGACCCCAAACCGAGAGGACGACCTCGCTCGGAAGAGGCTGCCACTGCTGTTCTGGATGCGGCGTACCGGCTCAGCGCCGAGCACGGATTAAAGGGGGCGACCATCCAGGCGATCGCTCAGGAAACGGGCGTCTCGAAGATGACTATCTATAAATGGTGGGATAAGCGACTCGACCTGTTGCTGGATGCTTTCCTCTTGCAAACGAACAAGGTGCTAGCCATTTCCGAGGACGAGCCACCATTGGTGGCCCTGCATGCGCACGCACAGCGATATGTCGTTGCGCTTCAAGGCGACCTGGGGCGGGTAATGTTGGCCGTATTGGCCGAATGCGTTGCACAGACCGGTACGTCAAAGATTTTTGTTGAGCGTTACCTGATCTATCGTCGCAAACTCTATATCGAGGTCATCAAGCGAGGTCAGAAAGACGGGAGCATTACGACCAAGTATCCGACTGAATTGCTGTATGACAAAATCTACGGGACCATCCTGTATCGACACCAATTTGGGCTCAAGGGCCTCGATAAGACTTCGGTGCGACTTTTGGTCGATTCAACGCTGCTCCCGTAGGGCAGGGCCAGGAGCGGCCCTCTGGAAGCCGATGCGCAAGACAGTACGGTTCTCGTTTCTGCGCCGCCCGGCACCGCGCCTGACTAGGGACTGATTCCCGCTGCCTTTGCGGCGTCCACTTCCCGGTCATAGGTGGCTGCGTCCAGCAACCCCAAGGACAAGGCCGCCGCGCGCGGCGTCATGTTCTGTGCCAATGCCGTCGCGGTGATGGTCGCTACCTTGTCGTAACCAATGAGAGGATTGAGGGCCGTCACCAGCAGCAAGGCGTTTTCCACATTACGCGCCAAACGTCCCTCATCCACTTCCAGCCCTTGCACCAGTCGTAAGGTAAAGACACGCGAGGCGTCCGCCAGAATACGGATCGAATTGAGCAGATTATGGATCAGCACAGGTTTGGCGACATTCAATTCGAAGTTGCCTGAAGCATTGGCGATGCTGATCGTGGCATGGTTGCCCATCACCTGCATGCAGGCCTGTGCCAGGACTTCGGCGATGGTAGGATTGCGCTTTCCGGGCATGATGGAACTGGTTAGGCCATCATCCGGGATCTTCAACTCCCCCAATCCACAACGCGGCCCGGACCCAAGCCAGCGCACGTCGTTGGCCATCTTCATCAAGGACGTCGCCAGCACGTTGAGCGCACCGGAGACTTCCAGCAATGCGTCATGGGATGCCATGCCTTCGAACTTCGAGGGATTCGAGGAAAATGGCCGGCCGGTCAGCTTGCTCAATTCCTCGCAGAATCGGCCGGCGAACTCAGCCGGCGCATTGATTCCGGTGCCTGCCGCCGTTCCTCCCTGCGGCAACGACAGCAGACGCGGCATGGTGGAGTCGACACGGTCGAGTGCATAGCTGACCTGTTGCGCGAATGCCGTAAAGCTTTGTCCCATCGTCATGGGCACGGCATCCATCAGATGGGTGCGGGCGATCTTGACGACGCCGGCAAAGGCGGCAGCCCGCTCCAGCAAACAATCCCGCAGCAGCGTAAGCGCAGGCCGCAGGCGATCTTCAAGCTCCAGTACCGTCACCAGGTGCATGACGGTGGGAAAGCTGTCATTGGACGATTGCGATGCGTTGACGTGGTCATTGGGGTGCACCGGCGATTTGCCACCCAGACCCTGCCCCAGCATTTCGTTGGCGCGATTGGCAATGACTTCGTTGGCGTTCATGTTGGTTTGCGTCCCCGAGCCAGTCTGCCAGATGGTCAAGGGGAAATGCGTATCGAATTTGCCTTCCCGCACTTCCCCGGCCGCAGCGACGATGGCCTGCGCCAGTGTACCGTCGAGTGCACCGCAGGCAAGATTGGCGCGTGCTGCCGCGATTTTCTGCAAGCCGAAAGCGCGCAGCAGACAAGTGGGAAAGTGCTCCTCCCCTACTTCGAAAACCCCTAGCGCGCGCTGTGTCTGCGCACCCCAATATTTGTCTGCGGCGATTTCTACCGGGCCGAAGGCATCATGTTCAATACGGGTCTTGCTCATGTTCAATCCTATCCAAGGTGGAAAGCGGCGATGATGCCGGGTTCAATGGCGCCCGGCAGTCGCCGATCAGGTTTCGGGCAATTCGCCTGCCGGACAGAATCCGTCCGAAAGTGAGTGCGGAACTGCGGTCAGCGTGGTGTCACCGAGGACACCATCGGCGCTTCTCTTGCCACGTCCAGAGGCACATCGGTGCTGTTGATCTGTTCATCCGCCGCCTGTACCTGCGGATAACGGTCCGGATGAAGATGCTGTTCGGCCACAGCGGCATCAAAGGTCCCGGACCATTTCGCCACGACCACGGTGGCTACGCTATTGCCGATGGTGTTGCAGGTGGCGATGGCCATGGACATGAAGCGGTAGACCCCGAAGATCACGGCCAGGCCTTCAATGGGCAACAGGCCGGTCGAGGTCACCGTGGCAGCGAAGACGACAAAGGAGCCGCCGGATACTGTTGCCGCGCCTTTCGATGTCAGCAGCATCAAGAGCAGGATACCGATCTGGTGATCGAACGACAGCGCTACGCCATAGGCGTGTGCGATGAACATGACGCCCATGGACATGAAGATCGAGGTACCGTCCAGATTGAAGGCATACCCGGTCGGCAAGACCAGCCCGACGGTTTGGCGACTGCATCCCAGGCGTTCCAGCTTGACCAGCAGACGTGGCAAGGCACTTTCTGAGGAAGCCGTTCCCAGCACGATGAAGATCTCTTCCTTGATGTAGCGCAGGAAGCGCCACAAACTGAAGCCGCACAGCCGCGCCACCAGGCCCAGCACGCCCGCGATGAACAGGATGACCACGCCGTAGAAGCTCAGCACCAGTTGCGTAAGCGCAATGAGCACGGCGGTTCCGCTGCTGCCCACCGAATAGGCGACCGCGCCGAACGGCCGATGG
>NZ_BADI01000472.1:0-5568 GCF_000333555.1 Herbaspirillum sp. B65
CAGCCTTCGGTGAGATCGGGGTCGCACAGCGCACGCCTGGGCAGCAAATTCGGACTGACAATGGCCTTCTTCTGGCCGTCACGCAGGCAGATCAACGCCCCACGCCCCACTTCGCTGCCCGTGCCGGAGGTGGTCGGGATGGCGATGAATGGCGCTGCATTGGCCGTGATGAGCGGCATTGCAGCCATTCCGGCGTATCTCGACAGCGGCGCCTCATGGGTGGCCAATAATGCGACGGCCTTCGCCAGATCCAGCGGGGAGCCGCCGCCGATGGCAATCATTCCATCGCACTGCTGGGCCAAGTACAGGGCGGTCGCCTGTTCCACAGCCTCTTCGGTCGGGTTGGGGGGTGTATCAGCATAGATGACCTGGCGGTGCTCCTCGCTCAGATGCGCGGCGATCTTTTCCCAAATGCCAGCCTTCACGATACCTGTATCGGTGACGATCATCGGTCGATGGATGCCCGCACTGGCCAATGTCGCTTCCAGCTGTTGCAGAACACCGGCGCCAAACTCGATGCTTGTCATGTAATGGATCGAA
Organism: Herbaspirillum sp. B65; assembly: GCF_000333555.1. NCBI lineage: Bacteria > Pseudomonadati > Pseudomonadota > Betaproteobacteria > Burkholderiales > Oxalobacteraceae > Herbaspirillum > Herbaspirillum sp. B65. The sequence goes on from NZ_BADI01000472.1 coordinate 541, forward strand.
CTCATTTTTTCTCCTTCAAGCCGCTGCGCGCAGCATGGCGTCCAACAGGACATTGCAACCTGCTTCGAGATGTTCTGGTTTGGCGTCTTCAATCTCGTTGTGCGAAATGCCGTCTTTGCACGGAACGAAAATCATCGCAACGGGAATCTGCCCTGCGACATAGACCGCATCGTGGCCGGCGCCGCTGACGATATCCATGCACGAGTAGCCGCGAATCTCAGCGCCCCTTCTCACCCCTTCCACCAGATGCGACGCAAACGGGGTGGGTGCAAATGTAGTCACCGGCTCGATGAGCACCTTGGTCTTGGTCGTTGCAGCCACTTTTTCGCAGGCGGTGCGGATTTCCTCATCCATACTTACCAGCGAGCCCTCGTCGATGTTGCGCAGGTCCACGGAGAACTTGACCCGTCCAGGTATCACGTTGCGCGAATTGGGAAATACGTCAACCATTCCCACCGTACCCCGTCCATTAGGAGCGTGACGGTTGGCAATGGCTACGGTCTCTTCCATCAGCTTGATTGCTGCCTGGAGGGCATCGAGCCGCAGGGCCATGGGCGTAGGGCCTGCATGGGCTTCAGTACCGGTCACGGTGACGTCGTACCAGCGTTGACCCAGGGCACCCGTCACGGCACCAATAACGACATCCGCATCTTCCAGTACGGGCCCCTGTTCAATGTGAGCTTCGAAGTATGCGGCGAACCGGGGTGCGCCCGCGCTCAGCGCAGCGGGCTCCCTGCCCGCATATCCGATTGCCTCCAGCGCAGCCTGGACGGTGATACCGTCCTTGTCTTTCGCCTCCAGTGCGGTCTTGAGGGAGAAACAGCCCGCATAGACGCCAGAGCCCATCATGACTGGCACGAAGCGTGAGCCTTCTTCGTTGGTCCAGATGCAGAGCTCCAGTGGGTGCTGAGTCTGCATGTCATGGTCATTGAGGGTGCGAAAGACCTCAAGCCCTGCCAGTACGCCATAGTTCCCATCAAACTTGCCGCCTGTGGGCTGGGTATCGATATGGCTGCCTACGGCGATGCTCGCCTTGGAATTGTCGCGGCCAGCACGTTTGGCGAAGATATTCCCGATTTCGTCTATGCGGATGGAACAGCCAGCTTGCTTCGCCCAGCCAATCACCAGGTCCCGTCCTTTGCGGTCCAGCTCCGTCAATGCCAGGCGACATACGCCACCGGCGGGGGTCGCACCGATTTGCGCCAATTCCATCAGGCTGTCCCAGAGCCGCGCGCCGTTGATTGATATTGCTTTCATCTGATTCCTTGTTATTTGGTAGTTGGCGACTTCAACTCGACTCCACGAAGACGAATTCAGTCTTTTCAGGATTAATGACGTTGTGCTCGACACCCACAGGCCTGGAATAGGGAACCCCTTGCGTCAGCTCGCTCATGACAGGGCCTGCAGCCGTTTTCAGCAAAAGCACGCCAGTCGTCTGCGGCACGACCACGTAGTGCATCCCATGGCGGTGCCATCCGGTCTCACCACCGGGAGGGAAACGCCATTCGGTGACCTTCACGAAGTCGTCATCGATTTGCACCGTTGGAACTGCGGAGGGGCGGTTCATGCTACTTTCCTGGCCGAATGGGGATTCCACTTTTGCCCCGGGACTGCAGCAATCAACTTTTGGGTGTAGGGGTGCTGGGGGGCATCGAATATCTGCTCCGGATCACCGCTCTCTACGATCTTCCCCTTATGCATGACCAAGACCCGATCACAGATTTGCGCGGCGACGCGCAAGTCATGTGTCACGAAAATGAGCGCAATGTTAAGTCGTTGTTGTAACTGCTTGAGAAGCGTGAGCACCTGCGCCTGGACTGACATGTCGAGGGCAGAGACCGACTCGTCAGCGACGATCACCTGAGGCTCCAGCGCGAGTGCACGTGCGATACCGATTCGTTGGCGCTGGCCGCCGGAGAATTCACTGGAATAGCGGTCAAATGCGGATGCCTCCAGACCTACCAGCTTGAGCAGCTCGCGCGCACGTCGCTCGGACTCGTGACGAGAAATGCCATTGGCCATCGGCGCGTCGCAAATGATTCTCCCTACTGTATGACGCGGATTGAGCGAGGCAAACGGATCCTGGAAGATCATCTGGATGTCCTTGCGTAGCGACCTGAATTGCTGCTGCTTCATCGCTACGATGTCGTGTCCCTGGAACAGGATCTTTCCGCTATCGACCTCGATGAGCTTGAGCAAGCACTTGCCGATGGTAGATTTCCCGGAACCGGACTCACCGACCACGCCTAAGGTTTCGCCCTTCTTGACCACGAAGCTAACATCATCCACGGCAGCGACAACGCGCTTCTTGCCGAACCATCCGGAGCTGCTGCTGTAGGTCTTGCGAAGATGATGCACTTCCAGCACAGGCCATTCGCGCTCTTCGCTGCGAGCAGATACCTCGCCCCGACGCGGCATGGCTGCAATCAACTTTTGGGTATAAGGATGCTGAGGACGGTTCAGGATTTGTTCGGCCGGACCGATTTCTACCAGTACGCCCTTTTCCATCACCGCGATACGGTCGGCAATTTCAGCCACCACGCCAAAATCGTGCGTGATGAACATCACCCCCATTGCGCTGCGAGGCTGCGCGTCGCCTTCGGTCGGGCCAGGATGGCGCCGCTGGCGCTGAATGGACAAGATCAGCGACAGAATCTGAGCCTGGGTGGTCACATCCAGCGCAGTGGTAGGCTCGTCGGCAATGAGAATGTCCGGTTCCAAGGCCAGCGCCATGGCAATCACCACGCGCTGGCGCTGGCCACCTGATAATTGGAACGGGAAGGACCGTTGCAACACTTCCGGCTCGGGCAGACCAACATAGGTGATCAGTTCAAGAACACGGCGTGCCACGGCGGCGTCATCCGTAATGCCGTGTACGCGTAGAACTTCAGCAATCTGCTCGCCCACCCGCATCAATGGGTTCAGGGCCGAAAGCGGCTCCTGAAAGACCATGCCAATCGACTTGCCACGCAACTCCCGAAGTTCATCTTCCGATTTCTCCAACAGGTCCTCGCCCTTGAAGAGAATGCGGCCGGCAGAAGGCTTCAGATTCGGTGGCAAGAGGCCCATGATGGCATTGGCGCTCATGGATTTTCCAGAGCCCGACTCACCCACAATGCACAGTATTTCACCCGCATTGAGCACGTAGTTGACATCTTGTACCGCAAACGGGCGGTCTCCGCCAGCGGGGATGGGAATACTCAGACCGTCGATTTGCAGCAGAGGCTGGCCTGCGTGTAATTGGACCATGTTCATGCTTCACCTCGAGCGCGCAAGTGCGGGTTAAGAGCGTCGTTCAATCCCTCCCCAATCAGATTGACTGCCAATACAGTGATGACGATTGCCAAGCCGGGCATGAAACTCATCCACCAGGCGTCTCGAAGCATGGTTCTGGCCGCGCCGATCATGAATCCCCAGCTCATCATGTTACGGTCGCCCAGGCCGAGGAACGACAGGGCAGATTCGGTAAGGATGGCGGTTGCAATCATCAGTGAAGCGGTCACGATGATGGGTGACATCGCATTGGGCAGGATCTGCGTAAAAATGATTCGCCGCGAGCTCTGGCCGATGACTACGGCTGCCTGAACGAACTCACGGGAACGCAGGGACAGGAATTCCCCACGCACCAGACGCGCAACCGGCGGCCAGGAGACTACCGCAATCGCACAGATGATGGACTCGATGCTCGGTTGGAAGATGGCCACGAGAACGACGGCGATCGCCAGTGCCGGGATGGTTTGAAAGAACTCCGTCAAGCGCATCAAGATGTCATCGAGTTTCCCCCCGTAGTAACCGGCGACGGCGCCGATGGAAATGCCAATCACGGTGGCGACCACGGTACTGACCAGCCCGACCAGCAAGGATGCACGGGCACCGTAGGCCAGGCCTGCAGCGATATCCCGTCCAAGCATATCGGTTCCCAGTGGATGCGCGAGATCGGCGAAGGGGTCAAGCATCGGCTCAGCGACGGAATTCCACGGGTTCGACGGAAATATCAAACCGGCCGCCAGGGCAATCAACACAATCATCAGAATGACAATCAAGCCAATGATTGCACCTTTGTTTTTGGAGAAACGCTTCAGGAATGATTTCATGATTTGACCTCGATACGTGGATCGACGACGCGATACAACATGTCTGACAGCAGGTTGACAAGAACCACCATCACGGACGTGACGAAGAAAACGCCCAGCAGAACCGGGTAGTCGCGTTGGAGCAACGCGTCGAACATGAGTCGTCCGATACCGGGCCAGGCAAAGACCGTCTCCGTCAGTACGGCGCCGCCGACAATTTGACCCGCCTGAATGCTGGCGAAAGTAAAAATAGGCAGCAGCGCATTGCGCAGAATGTGCCGGCGCGTGATCTGCTTGGCGGGAACGCCTTTGGCCCGTGCGGTCTTTACAAAGTCCAGCGACGCGACTTCCAGCATCGCCGCACGCGTAAGACGCGTGTAGATGGCGGTAAAGAAAAGGCCGAGCGTGACGACGGGCAAGATCAAATGCTTCAAGATGTCGACGGCCCTGGCGCCACCGACCAATCCTGCCCCGACAGTTTCCATCCCGAATGGCGGCAACCAGCCCAAGAAAATGGAGAACAACAAGATAGACATCAGCGAAACCCAGAATAACGGTGTTGCGTAGAAAAAAAGAGCGCCCGACATAATGACCGTGTCCGTAACGCGACCGCGGCGAGCCGCAGCCATTACGCCGAGCAAAACACCCAACACCAGAGAGAAAACAAAGGCCGATGCCGTCAATAGAAGCGTTGCCGGCAAGCGATCCCAAATCAGAGACGCAACCGAAATGTTGTTGCGATAGGAAAAGCCGAGGTCCAGCGAAAGGATTCCCTTGATGTACAGCCAGAGCTGCACATACAAGGGTTGATCCAGCCCAAACTGCGCACGCAGCTGGGCAAGAAACTGCGCATCGCCGGCACCAGCCTCACCCGCCATCACCGAGGCCGGATCGCCAGGCGCCATATGCACCAGAAGGAAGTTGAGTATGACGACGCCTAATACGACGAGCGCCG
>NZ_BADI01000471.1:0-245 GCF_000333555.1 Herbaspirillum sp. B65
ATTGTTAAAAGATACAAAGTGAGATGTTTTTTTTTGCCGCAAGAGATGAAATCATTATTCATTCTCCTGACGAGAATATTATTGACGCAATGCAGCAAATCTGCCTACAACTGCCGCATAATAGAGTGGCCGCACCCGGAATTTTGGTAATAGACGGGGCAGGAAGAACAATGAATAAAAAGACGGCACATCACTGGCCTGTTGTGCTGGAAAGCAAGATGGACTCTGCGTCCAGATTGCATCAA
>NZ_BADI01000470.1:0-5299 GCF_000333555.1 Herbaspirillum sp. B65
TTCCCCTGACGTGGTATTTCTGCGCAGTCTGTCTTGCAAATAGTCAAAAATATCGACTATCTGCGATTGCATTATTGCCACCGTCATGTTTCCCCACTACATTGCTGGAGCAGGCCTTCGCCTGTCACATTTATTCATTCGGGGGAGGGGCCATGGATAGTTTCCAGAAAGAGATTGACGAAAGAACCAATCTCACCGCATCCAACAAATTCGAGCTGCTGCTGTTCCGCCTGGGGGCGGATCCACATGGCGAGCGCTCCGAGCTGTTTGGGATCAATGTCTTCAAGATTCGTGAAATCGTACCGATGCCGCCGGTCACCAAGGCCGCCGGCACGCACTCGCCCATGTTGGGCATGGTCAACATCCGCGGCCAGATCATTTCGGTGATCGACCTGCCGGCGGTGGTGGGCTGTGTCCCCAAGACCGGCTTGAACATTCTGTTGGTGACCGAATACGCCCGCAGTACCCAGGCCTTCGCGGTGGAATCGGTCGATGAGATCGTGCGCCTGGAATGGAGCCAGGTCTTGTCGGCCGAGACCAGCAGCGGTGGCGCCTTCGTCACCAGCATCGCGCGCCTGGACCATGACAAGGACACCAGCCGCCTGGCCCAGGTGCTGGACGTGGAGCAGATCCTGCATGAGATCATGCCCAGCGACCGCAACATGAAGATGGAAAACCTGGAAAAGAGCGCCGGCCATGGAATGCGCCCTGGTGCGGTGGCCATTGCCGCCGACGATTCCAAGGTGGCCCGCTCGCTCATCGAGCAAGGTTTGCGGGCCATGGAAATTCCCTTCGAGATGCATGTCACCGGCAAGGAAGCCTGGGAAAAGATCCAGAAACTGGCGGCCGAAGCACGCGCCGAAGGCAAGCCCATTTCCGAGAAGATTTCCTTCGTGCTGACCGACCTGGAAATGCCGGAGATGGATGGCTTCACGCTGACCCGCAACATCAAGCGTGAAGACTTCTTGAAGAACATCCCGGTGATCATCCACTCTTCGCTCTCCGGCTCGGCCAACGAGGACCATGTGCGCGGGGTGGGCGGTGACGCCTATGTGGCCAAGTTCGAAGCCAATGAACTGGCCGCGACCATCTATGGCGTGCTGGACAAGAACATGGCCAAGGCCTGATCGCTGGCACCCACGTCATCAGCCCAAAGGAGCCAAAGGGAGTCTGCGGACTCCCTTTGTTTTTGCCCTTGCCATCTTCTGTTCCTCCTGCGATCTCGTATACTGTGGCTCCCTTGATCCTGCCGCGCGCTGCGGTGCAAAGCCCCATTCCATGCAGATTCCCACCCTCGTTTCCCCTCATGACGCCGACCTGGCGGCGCGCCTGGACGCACGCATCAACGACAAGACCAAGCCCTTGGGCAGCCTCGGTGCACTGGAGCGTCTGGCGCGCCAGATCGGCCTGATCCAGGGCAGCGAGCACCCCAGCCTGCGCCAGCCGGCCATCGTGGTCTGCGCCGGCGACCATGGGGTGACTGCCGAGGGCGTATCGGCCTACCCGCAGAGCGTGACTTGGCAGATGGTCGAGAATTTCCTGGCCGGGGGCGCCGCCATCAATGTCTTCGCGCGCCAGAATCAATGTGCGCTCTACATCGTCGATGCCGGCGTCAATCACGACTTCGGCCAGCGTGCCGGCCTGGTCGACCGCAAGATCGCGCCAGGCACCGCCAATTTCTGCCAGGGCCCGGCCATGACCATGGCGCAGTGCGAAGCCGCGCTGCAGGCCGGCATCCATTTCGTCGATGCGCTGGAAGTGGACGTGCTGGGCTTTGGCGAAATGGGCATCGGCAACACCACTGCCGCGGCCGCCTTGATGGCCGCCTTCACCGGCAGCGCCGTGGCCGATTGCGTGGGCGCCGGGGCGGGCCTGGATGCCCAGGGCATGGCGCGCAAGGCCGATGCCATTACCCGCGCTTTGCAGTTACATGCGCAGGCACACACGCCACTGGAGCGACTGGCCGCCCTGGGCGGCTTGGAGATCGCCTTCATGACCGGCGCCATGCTGCGCGCGGCCCAGCGGCGCATGGTGCTGTTGATTGATGGCTTCATCGTCACCTCGGCGCTGTTGGTGGCCCAGGCCTTGCAGCCGGCCGTGCTGGAGTACTGCGTGTTTTCGCATTGCTCCGATGAGGCGGGCCATCGCCGTATGTTGCAATACCTGGGCGCCCATCCGCTGATGCAGCTCGACCTGCGCCTGGGCGAGGGCACCGGGGCGGCACTGGCGTTGCCGCTGCTGCGCTCGGCGGTGAATTTCCTGGAACGCATGGCCACCTTTTCTTCGGCCAGCGTCAGCAAGCAGCATGGTTGAAGAAAACTTCACTCGCCCCGCGCCACCCCGCCAGGGAGTGCTGTACCAGCTGCGTTTGTTCTTCATCGCGGTGCAATTCTTCACACGACTGCCGATCCCGCACTGGGTCGGCTTCCACAGTGAGTGGCTGCAGCGCTGCACGCGTTACTTTCCGCTGGTGGGCTGGATCGTGGCCTGGGTCTGCGCCCTGGTCTACCTGCTGGCCGTGCAGTTCTGGCCGCACACGCTGGCCGTGCTGCTCTCGACCGCAGTGGGCATCTGGCTCACCGGCGCTTTCCACGAAGATGGCTTTGCCGATGTCTGCGATGGCCTGGGTGGGGCGGTCAGCCGCGAGCGGGCCTTGGAGATCATGCGCGATTCGCGTCTGGGCAGCTATGGCGTGCTGGGCATTGTGCTGCTGCTGGCCATCAAAGTGGCCGCGCTCAATGCACTGTTGCCTGTACAGGTGCTGGCGGCACTGGGCATGGCCCATCCCTTGTCGCGCTGGCTGGCCACCTGCCTGATCTGGCGCATGGACTACGTGCGCCAAGAGGGCAAGGCCAAGCCGCTGGCGCAGCACATGGGGCATGGCGAATTCCTGCTGGCCCTGGTCTGTGCCGCGCTGCCGGTGATCGGCGTGATCGCGCTGGGGATGATGGCCTGGCAGCGCATCGTCGCCGGCATCGTGCTGGCCGTGCTGGCCACGGTCTGGCTGGCGCGGCGTTTGCAGCGACGGTTGGGCGGCTATACCGGCGATGGCCTGGGCGCGGTCCAGCAATTGAGCGAGGCCGCTTTCTACCTGGGGGCGCTGGCGACGCTGCCGGGCTGGTGGCCTCATTGAATCCATGCAGCTCTACCTGATCCGCCATCCGCAGCCGCTGCTGGACAAGCACACCTGCTATGGCCGCAGCGACATCGCCGTGGCGCCCGCCATGCTGGCGCAGTGCGTAACGCAATTGCTGCCCGCACTGCAAGCCTTGCCGCCCGGCCTGACGATGGTCAGCAGCCCGCTACGGCGCTGCGCCGATCTGGCCCAGGCCCTGGCCGCGCAATTGTCGTGGCCGGCGCCCGCGCTGGAACCGCGCTTGCAGGAAATGGATTTCGGCAACTGGGAATTGCGCCCCTGGGATGACATCCCCTGGGCCGAGGTCGAAGCTTGGAATGCCGACCTGCTGCACCATGCGCCGGGTGGCGGCGAGACCCTGCTGGCGGTGGCGCAGCGCATGTGGCAGGCGTTTGCCAGCCTGCTCGCCCAGCCGGCGCCCGGCGCCATCGTGATCTGTCATGCCGGCTCGATCCGCATGTTGCAGGCTTGTGCAGCATGGCGCGCAGAGCAGGGGAGCGCGCCTGCCTCTACTCCTCAGATATTTGACGACATCGCCTTGCGCGCCGTCGCCCAGCGCCAGGAGATTCCCTACGCCCAGGTGCTGCCGCTGGACCTCTCCATGGTCCAGCAGCGTTAAGCATCAAGTGCCTGCGCCGCGCGACTCCACTGCAAACTTGATCAATTCGGCCTGGCCATCGATGTTGAGCTTGCGCTTGATGTTGAGGCGATGCGTTTCCACCGTGCGCACGCTCAACGCCAGCGCGCGGGCGATCTGCTTGTTGGATTGGCCATTGGCGATGTGCTGCAGCACTTCGCGCTCGCGCTGCGTGAGCAGTTCGCGCGGCGGCAGCGGCTGGGTCAGCTGGCGCGCCAGCGCGGCGCTGTAGTAGATGCCGCCCGAGCGCACCGTTTCGATGGCGTGCACGATGTCCTGGCTGGGCGCATCCTTGAGGACATAGCCACGTGCGCCGGCCTGGATCGACTGCATCACGTATTCGGCCTTGTCATGCATACTCAGGATCAGCACCGCGATCTCGGGATGCAGCGCATGAAAGCGCGCCGTCAGTTCGATGCCATTGATGCCGCGCATGTTGATGTCCATCAGCGTGAGGTCGACCTGATGCTGGGCGGCAGCGTCCAACGCTTCCTGCGCATTGCCGGCCTCGGCCACCACTTGCAGGCCGGGCACGGTTTCCAGTCGCGCACGCAGGCCGTCGCGCACCAGGGGATGATCGTCGATGAGCATGATGCGGGTCAGCTCGGGCAGGGGGAGGGCGTCAGACATGAGGTGGCTGCAAAAGGGAGAGGGAGGAACGGGCAATGATGGCGCTGATGCGGGTGCCGGCGGCCGAGGAATCGATGGCCAGTTCGCCGCCCACCGCTTCCATGCGCTCACGCATGTTGCGCAGGCCGATGCCGTGGCGCGAGTGATCGTCGACCTGGCCGAGGTCAAAGCCGCAGCCATTGTCCTGCACCTGCAGCATCAGCAGGGTGGAGCCGCCATAGAGGCGCATCCGGATCTGGCTGGCGCCGGCATGACGGGCGATGTTGGTGAGCGCTTCTTGCGCTACCCGAAAGAGTACCGTGTTGACCACCTCGGGCAGGGGCGTACCGTCACCGAGCTTGCCCTCGCTTTCGAAGACGATCTGCGTGGCCGTAGCCGTGTTACCGGCACCGCTGCCGGCACTGTCACGCCATTCGCTGCACAGATGCTCCAAGGCCGCTGCCAGGCCGAGGTCGTCCAGCAGGGCCGGGCGCAGATCGTGCGAGATGCGGCGCACTTCGGCCAGCACGCCATTGATCTGGGTGGCGGTCTTCTCGAAGCCCGACCGCGCTTGCGCAGCCTGTTCGGGCGTGCCGCGCAGGCGTTCCAGCGCGGCTTCGATCTGCAGCTTGATGGAGACCAGCCACTGGCTGATGCCATCGTGCAGATCACGTGACAGACGCGCCCGTTCTTCTTCCTGCGAGTGCACCACGCGCTGGGCCAACTGGCGCAGCTTGGCATCGGCGACCCGATGCTCGCTCANGTTCAGCAGCAAGCCGGCCAGGCCCACGGGCAGCGCACTGGCCAGGGCGATGGCGGCGATCAGCAGCATGGTCTGGTGCANGTAGCCGGAATTCTGGTGGTCCACCTGGGCCAGCGCCGCCTCACGTCATCCAGGTAGATCCCGGTGCCGATCA
>NZ_BADI01000469.1:0-4248 GCF_000333555.1 Herbaspirillum sp. B65
ATCCGGGTCGCGCACGCGAAAGGCCAGACCGAGCACGGTGGCAATCGGCGCCAGTGTGATGTAGCGCTTGCGCCAGGTGATACGAAAGCCCAATGTTTCGCGGCCCTCATGCTCGCCCTTGCAGACGATGCCGATGTCGGGAATGGCTGCCGCATCCGAACCCGCATAGGGACTGGTGAGCGCAAAGCAGGGAATTTCCAGGCCCTGCGCCAGGCGCGGCAGGTAGTGGCGCTTCTGGGCCTCGGTCCCATAGTGCAACAGCAGTTCGGCCGGGCCCAGCGAATTGGGCACCATCACCGCAATGGCCGCGGTCGAACTGCGCGAGCCCAGCTTCATCACCACCTGCGAATGCATATAGGCCGAGAACTGCTTGCCGCCGTACTGGCGTGGAATGATCATGCCCAGGAAGCCCTTGTCCTTGATGAATTGCCAGGCCTCGGGCGGCAGGTCTTGCGTCTTCACGCTGGTCTCCCAGTCACTGACCATGGCGCAGAGCTGCTCCACTTCATTGTCCAGGAAAGCCTGTTCCTCCGGCGTCAGGCGCGGCGCAGGCAACTCGAACAGGCGTCGCCAGTCGGGCTTGCCCGAGAACAACTCGGCATCCCACCAGACCGTCCCGGCCTCGATGGCATCGCGCTCGGTGGCCGACATGCCGGGCATGATCTTACGGAACAGATCCAGAGCCGGGCGCGTCATCAGCGACTGACGCACCGACTTGATGGCCACCAGCAAGGTCGGCGTCAACGACAGCAGGGCCAGCAGCACCAGCACCGGCAATTCGATCCCGGCCAGGCGCGCGCCCAGCCAGAGCAGCACCACCTCGGCAGCCAGCCAGACCCAGGCACTAGCACGCAGCAGCATCAGGGCCAGCGTGCTTGCAATGAGAACAATGAGCCAGATGATCATGTCGCCTCCTGTGCTGTTGCCGTCGTTGTCATCGATGCGGGAGTTCTGCCATTGTGACACCTAATACCGCCTGCTCCTTGCTACACCATACCCCGCGAGCTCTGCCGCTGGAATCGGACAGCACAACCCTTCCCGGTCAGACAACACCCGACAAGCCGGCAGCACACGTCATCCATTACAATCCCGGCATTGCAGACAGCCGCACTGAGGAACACATCATGAAATGGGAAGGCAATCGCGAAAGCGACAACGTGGAAGACCGCCGCGGCGAGGACGGCGGCGGAGGTGGCGGCTTTGGCTTCGGCGGCCGTTCCATCGGCCTGGGCACGGTGGCCGTGGCGCTGGTGGCATCCTACTTCCTGGGCATCAATCCGCTGACCATGCTCAATCTGCTCTCCGGCGGTGGCGCGCCGGCACCGGTGCAGCAGGCGCCCGCGCACAAACCCTCGCCCAACGACCAGATGGCGCGCTTCGTCTCCACCGTGCTGGCCGATACCGAAGACACCTGGGGCCAGATCTTCGCCAACAATGGCAAGCAATACGTGCGCCCCAAGCTGGTGCTGTTCTCCGGCAGCACGCCCACCGCCTGCGGCACCGGCCAGACCGCCACCGGCCCCTTCTATTGCCCGGGCGACCAGAAGGTCTACATCGATCTGTCGTTCTATGAATTGATGAAGCAGCGCTTCAAGGTCTCCGGCAATTTCGCCCAGGCCTATGTGATCGCCCATGAAGTAGGGCACCACGTACAGCACCTGATGGGCATTTCCGACAAGGTCGATGCGGCCCGCCGCAATGCCACCGAGAAGCAGGCCAATGCCATGTCGGTGCGGCTGGAGTTGCAGGCCGACTGCTTTGCGGGTGTGTGGGCCTATCACGCCAACCAGGCGCGCCACATCCTGGAAGAAGGCGACATCGAAGACGCCCTGCACGCCGCCTCGGCCATCGGCGACGATGCTCTGCAACGCCAGGCACGCGGCGTGGTGGTCCCCGATTCCTTCACCCACGGCAGCTCGGCCCAACGCGTGACCTGGTTCAAGCGCGGCATTGCCGAAGGCAAGGTCAGTGCCTGCAATACCTTCGCCGCCAAGGAACTCTGATTATCTGAATTCACAACAAGGAGACACAACGCATGACCCTGGCTGACTGGTGCATCCTGATCGCCGGCTTGATGCCGGTGCTGACCATCGCGGTAGCCAAGTATGGCCGCCGCGATTTCGACAATGCCGAACCGCGTGCCTGGCTCGACCAGCAGACCGGCCTGCGCCGCCGTGCCGACTACGCACACCGCAACCACTTCGAAGCCTTCCCCTTCTTTGCCGCGGCCGTGCTGGTGGCGCAGCAGGTGGGCGCGCCCCAGGAACAGATCGACATCGCCGCACTGGTCTTCATCGTGGCGCGCATCTTCTATACGGCGCTGTACCTGACGGACAAGCCCTCGGCCCGTTCGGCGGTCTGGATCGTCGGCTATCTGAGCGTGATCGCGCTGTTCGTCATTGCGGCACGCGCCTGAAACGGGAGAGACGATACGCCATCCCACCGGAAGAACTAGTTCTTCCGGCCTCCCCTCTCCTCCTTCTTTCTTCACCTTCCTCACCGTCGGACCAATGTTGCCTGCCCGCCATGATCGATAAGCTGGACTTCATCGATCACCATCCGCAGGAGGCTTCATGTCCGACCAAAGCCGGGCCTATGGCGTACTGGGTTCCAGTACGCTGGCCTTTACCGTCTGTTTCACCATCTGGGTGATGTTCGGGGTCATCGGCATTCCCATCAAGAATGCCCTGCACCTGAACGAAACCGAATTCGGTCTGCTCACCGCCATGCCGGTGCTGACCGGCTCGCTTATCCGCGTCCCCCTGGGCATCTGGACCGACCGCTACGGCGGACGCATCGTGTTCTTCATTCTGATGCTCTGCACGGTGCTGCCGATCTGGCTGATTCCCTACGCCACCGCGTTCTGGCACTTCCTGGTGCGGGGCCTGTTCGTGGGCCTGGCCGGTGTTCCCTTCTCGGTCGGTACGCCNTATGTGGCGCGCTGTTCAAGAAGGAGCGCCAGGGCCTGGCCATGGGCGTGTTCGGTGCCGGCAATTCGGGCGCGGCAGTCAACAAATTCATCGCTCCGGCCCTCATCGCCGCCGGCGGCTGGGTCCTGGTGCCGCAGGTGTATGCCGGCCTGATGCTGGCGGCAGCCTTGATCTTCTGGTTCTGCTCGGCCACCGACCCCAGCCACCAGGTGGCCTCCGATACCCGCTTCATCGATCAGCTCCGTATGCTCAAGGAGCCCAAGGTCTGGCGCTACTGCCAGTATTACTCGGTGGTGTTCGGCGGCTACGTCGGCCTGAGCCTGTGGATGGTCAAGTACTACGTCACCGAATACGGTTTCGACATCCAGCACGCCGCCCTGCTGGCCGCCTGCTTCTCGCTGCCGGGCGGCGTGCTGCGCGCCATGGGCGGCTGGCTCTCCGACAAGTACGGCGCCTACAAGGTCACCTGGTACGTGATGTGGATCTGCTGGGTGGCGTTCTTCCTGCTGTCCTATCCACAGACCGATTTCACCATCCAGACCGTGAACGGCCCGCAACGCTTCCACATCGGCTTGAATCCGGTGCTCTTCACGGTGCTGCTGTTCGTGGTGGGCGTGGCCATGGCCGTGGGCAAGGCTTCGGTCTTCAAGTTCATCTCGGACGACTACAGCAGCAACATCGGCGCCGTCTCCGGCATCGTCGGCCTGGCTGGCGGGCTGGGCGGCTTCATCCTGCCCATCCTCTTTGGTATCGCCCTGGACCTGACCGGTGTGCGCAGCTCCTGCTTCATGCTGCTCTACGGCACGGTCTGCTGCTCGCTGGTCTGGATGCATTTCCAGTTCCGCCGCGAGCCGACGCCGACCTCGTCGGACGCGCTGCCAAGCCATTGATCCCTTTCCCTGACAAGGACTCATCATGATTGATCGTGCTGCATGGATCGGCTGCCCGGCAGATCCCCGAGCTGGCCGCCCAACTGCAAGCGCAGGCCGTCTTCATCAATACCGACTACGAACCACTGGCCATCGAACGCGACGCCGCCGTGGCGCGCTCGCTACGGCAACAAGGCGCGCAACTGTTGAGCTACAAGGACCAGGTGATCTTCGAGAAGGATGAAGTACTGACCCAGTCGGCCAAGCCCTTCTCGGTCTTCACGCCCTACAAGAATGCCTGGATGGCCAAGCTGACCGCTGCCGGTGGCGCGTTCTACCTGAAGCCCTATCCGGTCGAGAACTACCTCAAGGCGCTGGCCGCGCCGCCCGGCAAGGCTGACCATGCCCTGCCCTCGCACGCACAACTGGGCTTTGCCCCCAGCAATTGC